>JAGQHN010000090.1 GCA_020431825.1 Trueperaceae bacterium
TAGGCTCACTAGAGCCGAGTCAGATCTGGTAGGCTCACTAGAGCCGAGTCAGCTAGTGGAGTAAACCTCAGACTCAGCCAGCAGAGCTTAGCATCTCAGATGCTTTTACCTTTTCTTACCTGTGCTTCAGGACTGTTTACTCGGGTTTGTTTGCACGATTGCAAACCAACCCTGGAGCTACTTAGCCTTTAACTGCCCCAAATGTTAATCCACGTACCAGCTGCCGCTGCACCAGAATCACAAAAACAATGGCCGGCACCATCATAATGACACTCATGGCGCACATACCGCGCCAGTCCACCGTAAATTGTTCGGTAAAGGCAAAAAGTCCTGGCGGAAAAGTTCTGGCTTCGTTGCTACGTGTCAGAATACTGGCAAGCTGAAACTCATTCCAGGCAGCTAAAAACGCAAAAATGGCTGCTGTAGCCAGACCGGGTAAGGCCAGAGGCAAATTAACGCGCCAGAAAGCTGTCCAGTATGTGCAACCATCAATATAGGCAGCTTCGGTTAAATCAGGGGGTATCTGTCTAAAAAATCCGTCCATTAGCCATACCGTAAAAGGAATATTTACCGCAACATAAACAAAGCCCAGAGCCAGAGTGTTATTCACCAGACCCATTCTGGTAAAGAGGAGAAATAAGGGTAAACTTAACGCTACTCCAGGCACCGAGCGTGAAAACATGATGGCTAAAAATGTGGCTGTATGGAAGCGGAACTTAAACCGGGCAAAGGCGTAACCAGCCAGGGTACCAGCTACAAGTGCAAAAAAGGTACTGCTCAGGGCAGCAATAAGCGAATTGGTCAAATAAGCCTCAACCTGAACACGCTGGCGCACTTCTGGGTTTAGGCCAAACATGGTAGCAAAGGCGTCAAAGGTTATTGCTCTTGGGATCCAGATAGGCGGAGAAGCGTTGACTTCAGAAGCAGGACGAAACGCAGTAAGAATAATCCAGATAGCAGGTAATGCCAGTAAAATAAGCACAAACCAGGCTAATACGTTAAGCAAAAGCTGGTTTCGGTCGCGCTTTCGCTGGCGGCTGCCTTTTTTTACAGTGAGAGTCATAGCAAAATCCTTGCCATAATGTAGGAAACGAGAAATAATTTCTTGCTTGAATGTTTTTTGATACAAGGTTCGAGTAAAGCACCGTACTTAACTGCGCTATCCATCACTGAAACACCCTCGACCTCACCAGTTGACTAAACAAATAAACCGTAAAAGCCAGCGAAATGATTACAGTTATCCAGCCCATAGCACTGCCAAGTCCAAATTTGGTATCTTCCATAGCCAGACGAGTAACATAGGTCCAGATGAGCTCGGTGCGGTGCGCCGGGCCACCATCCGTCATAATTCGGACAATATCAAAGGCTCTGGCAACATCAAGTGAACGTATGGCCAGAGCAATATAAGTAAAAGGTGCCAAAAGGGGGAAGGTAATGTTTCTAAACTTTTGCCAGCCTGAGGCACCATCAACCTCAGCAGCTTCATAAACGTCAGCGGGCAAAGACAAGGTACCTGCCAATAAAATGATAGTCATTACTGGAATATTCATCCAGATGGTGGCAAGCATAATTGAAATCATGCCTAAAGGCACATCAACCAGCCAATTGATGCGGCTGGATTCAGTGATTAAACCCAGGGCAATTAGACCATTATTTACCAGCCCTAGATTGGTATTAAAAAACCAGCGAAACTGAAAGCCCACCAGAATCGGTGCAAACATCATAGGCACCATCAGGATGGTGCGCATAATGCCCTGACCCACAGAGACTCGAGCCAGCAGTTGTGAAAGTGCCAGTGCTAAAATATATTCAACATTAACGGTAAAAGCCAGAAACAAAATGGTATTCCAGAATGCACGCCAAAAGGTAGCATCATTCCAGAGCTTAATATAGTTATTAAAGGCCGTAGACCATTCAAAACTCAGGCTTTTGGGTTTAAGTAATTCATAAGGTGTAAAACTGACATAAAGCGAATAAATAAGGGGAAAACCAATAATGACCAAAATAATGAGTATTGAGGGCAATATAAGCAGCCAGGGAAACCAGCGTCCGCCCCGCGCCCAGGCTGAGGATTTATGTTTCGTTGTCAAAGCAGTTTTAGTCAAAATCTTTCCTTAGTTATAACTAAGCTAAGCCCTAGTGAATTTGTTATAGAGCAGCGCTTGACTGTTTTATCTTCAGGGTGAATCTGCTTATTAGATTCACCCTGAATTGGATAGCAATTTTTAGACTTAGTAGTAGCCTGCCTCGGCCATTAAGGTTTTCGTTTCAGCAGCGGCATCATCAAGGCCCTGCTGAGCTGTTTTATCGCCCAGAATGATGGCTTGCAATTGGGGATAGAAGATATTTGAGAAGGGAATCCATTCGGCAATTAAAGGTGGTGTTTTAAAGTCTTCACTGATTTGAATGCGAGCAGTTTCAAGACGAACTTTATCAAGTGCAACGCCTGAGCTTTCTGCATCTGTAATAATGCGATCCCAAACATCATCGCGGACGGGCAAAAAGCCTAATTGGGCTTCTTCATAGGCTACGCGCTCGGATGTGAGGAACTTGATAAGCTCAGCAGCTGCCTCAGGATTTTGAGACGCAGCAGGTATGGAAAAGGCATGGGCGCCTGCCCAGCCTGTGGGGCGAGCCCCTGAGTTATCAAAACCACTAAAGCCTCTGGCTAGACCAAACTTACCAGCAACCGCAGGGCAATTTTCGGCACCCTGAAAGTAGCTGTACCAGCCATACCACTCGAGCTTGGCAGCTACATCCCCATTACAAAAGGCAGCAGCGTCACCATCCCAGAGTAAAGACGTAGTATCAGCGGCAATAATGCCGTCTTCGTACCAGGAGCGCAAAAGCTCAGCAACTTGAACCCCGACTTCATTATTAAAGCTAGGCTCATAATTTTCGTCAAACAAAGCACCACCGCTGGCAAAGAGCAGTTCATAAAAACGCCCCGTTAAGGCTTCTTCTTTACCCGCCATACCATAGCCTTGTTTGCTATAGCCATTGGTCACAAAAAAGCGCATTTGACGGTCAAGTTCGCTCAATGTGGTGGGCACTTCAAGGGCTGCACCTGTTTCAGCCTGATAGGCAGCTGCAATATCAGCATTTTCATAAAGGTCGGTCCGGTAGTGCAGTGCACTCACATCGGCATGTCGAGGGATCAGATAAAGGTTGCCGTCTATAGTGGCAGCGTCTAGAATCGCAGGGCTAAAGGCTGATAATTCCGCCTCGCTAAAGTAATCATTTAAGGGCAAAAGAAAATCAGTGTACTGAGCTACGAAGCTAGTGTGATCCCAGGCCACATCGTAGTCAACTGCGTTGGTAGCAAAGTCAACTTTTAGCTTCTGGTCAATGGCAAATCCGTCAAGTAGTGCCACGATTTCAACCTTTGCACCTGTCGCTTCTTCAAAGACAGGAATAGAATCGTACATGGCTTCATACTGTCCACCGCCAATGGTTGCCATGCGAATAGTGATGCCCGACAAATCTTTATCAAGGCCAGCATACTGAGGCTCTTGTGCCGTGACCAGAACGGCCAGCGAAAAAGCTATAAGTATTGAAATAAACAAACTGAGCTTGCGCATTTGGTTTTACCTCCCAAAAGGTAGTTAATGAGTTTAAGACTAAGCCAGAAATTTTCTAACCTTTTAATACCGAGATTTATTTAGGATTTGGTCATAGTCTGTCCTTTCTGAAATGGGTTAACGACTGGAGCTTTTAGCTTTCTTAAACCTTTAAACTGTAAAAGGAAATAGCTGTTTTTGACCAGATGGCTTCTTGCTCTGCTGTGCTTAGGTGGGCAATAGCCTTTTCGGTTTCTCCTTTGACCTTCTGATAATCGCCTGCCAGAATTGCTACTGGCCAATCACTACCAAACATCAACCTATCTGCCCCAAAATGCTCAACCACAAAGTCGATATAGGGTTTTAAATCGGCAGCACTCCAGTTTTCCCAATCGGCAGCCGTATTAAGTCCTGAAACCTTGCCGTAGATATTTGGGTACTGAGCGCATTCTTTCATTAACTCGGCCCAGGCACCCCATTCCCTGGCTTTGATGGGAGGTTTGGAGAGATGGTCAATCACGATTTTCAAATCAGGTACTTTTTCAGCAATCACCGGCACATTTGCCAGATGCTCTGGTAATACAGGTACGGCGTCAAAACTAAGCCCGCGCTCGGCAAGCAGCTTTAAGCTTTCAATGACCAGATCCTGCTGCAACCACCTGCTATTTTGCTCTTCATGAATCAAATGACGCATACCGCAAAATTTGGGGTGCTTTTTGTAGCGGTCCAGCATGGGCGCAGCCTCACGAGGATTCCACAAGGGAACCCAGCCAACTACACCAGCAATCCAGTCAAATTCGCTACTTTTACGGAGCATATAATTGGTATCGTCATAAGAATTGGCAGCCTGTACCAAAACGGTTTTTGCCACACCTGCGCTCTTAAGTTGAGGCGCTAGTTCCTGCGGGCCAAAGCTTCTGTATAGGGGGCCAAACTCTGGTACTAACCACGAGTATTCAAGCAAATCCAGATTCCAGAAATGTTGATGCGTATCAATAATCACCTGAATCCTCCCTTCACTTTTTCTCTACCTGATCCTGCCAGGTCTCTGGGTTTCTATACTTCACCGTTTGCAGGTGTTCGCAGTAAAGGACCAGTTCGCCAGGATGTTTAAAAACTTCATAACTCACTTTGACAAGCCCCATCTCCTTATATCTGGGGCGTTTTTCAAGATGGGTTCGCATGGTGTAAATGGTGTCGCCAATAAACACGGGTTTAATAAAACGCAACTTGTCGTAACCGTAACTAAAGGTGTTGACATTGTTATGCGCCATGAGGCCCAGACCGACGCTAAAAACCATCGCACCTGCTACCAGGCGCTTTTCAAACATGCCTTCCTCTCGGGTAAATATCTCATCGGAAACATAGGGGTGCATGTCTAAAACCAGGGCATTAAAGAGTTGACATTCACCTTCTGAAAGGGTGCGGCTAATGGAGCGGGCCCGCTCCCCCACTACAAAGTCTTCATAGAGCCAGGTTTCCTGGTTCCAGATTGGTACCTCCTTATGCTTGCTAGGGTCAGGATTGGGATTGGTCATTGTAAAAGCTCCATTTCTGCCAGAATGCGCTCATTGTCCTCGCCAATTTTTGGTGCAGCTTTGTTGGCAAAAAGAATCTCGCCATCAATCCTAATGGGGCAGCGCAGGGTCTCGAGCTTGGCCCCACTGGGCAAATCAACGGTTTGCACCATGTTCAGGGCTTTAAAGCCTTCGTGCTCAAAGAGCCTGTCCCAGCTATACACTTCAGCACACCAGTAGTCCGCAGGCTCGAGCCTAGAGAGCCAGTAAGCAGCACTTTCTTTTTTTAAATGCTCTTTGAGCAAGCCTTTTATTTCATCACGCTGGCTAAACCAGGTTTTGCTATCGGCATAGGCACTTAAGTCAAGTCCCAACAGCTCCCCAAGTTTCACCACATCGCCCATAGCCAGAGATAAAAAGCCCTCTTTGGTTTCATAAATGCCATAAGGTGCTCCTAAATAGGCATGGGCGTTATTAACCTTGCTGCGCACAGGTAACTTACCCCCATCATTGAGATAGGTTGTTAGCACTTCAAACTGATAGTCCAGAATGGACTCCATCAGGCTGACTTCAACGAAGCCCCCCTGCCCGGAGACCCCACGCCTGACCAGACAGGCCAATATTCCCTGTACCAGATGCGCACCTGCAAACATATCCGCAATTGCCAGACCCATTGGCACAGGCCCCTGATCAGCATTGCCACTTAGCCAGGCAAGTCCAGAATAGGATTGGGCCAGTAAATCCTGTCCAGGTTTTTCACGCCAGGGTCCTTCCTGACCGTAGCCGGTCACCACGGCATAAACGAGTTTGGGGTTGAGGGCTTTCGCATCCTCAAACGTCAGTCCAATCCGCTCCATGACACCGGGTCGAAAGTTGTGAATTAGCACATCAGCCTGTTTCACCAGAGTTTTAACTGTGGCGAGGTCACGGGCATCTTTTAAATTGGCAGCAAAGCTTTCCTTGTTGCGGTTTATCGAGTGAAATAAGGTGCTATCTCCCTCGAGCTCCAGATTAGATATATAAAGCTGACGACATAGGTCCCCCACCTCAGGCCGCTCAATTTTTATCACCCTTGCACCTAAATCAGCCAAGCGCAGCGCCGCTGACGGTGCAGCTAAAAACTGGCTAAAATCAAGCACAAGTAAGCCCTCAAGTGGTCTCATACTTTTCCTTGAGTGGAAAAAGTCAAGGTAGTCTTAGAGGGACGGTAGTGCTCCTCAGCGTTGTCAGGTATCCTGAATTTCACCAGCTTAGCCCTCAAAAAAGAACACCTCCTCCATATCTGCCCACCACTCCCCTTCGGCTCGAGTTTTGAGGGGTATTTGCATCGGCTTACAGACATCCCACCATTTTTGGGTCATGTCATCAGCCGCCATTTTTGCCATGTCGGCCTCAAAGTCCTTACCTACATATTCAAAATGACTAAACAGATAATCTTTCCCATCATCAAGTTTGCGGTGATAAATCGAGTAGTTTCTGATATTGCATTCTGAAATCTTTTTAAGTACAGCAGGCCAGGCATCAGCATGAAGCCGTTTGTATTCGCTAAGGTCTTCTTCTCTAACACCAATGACGCTGCCATAACGTTTAACGGACATAGTTCCTTTCCTTTCTTACAAAATCTCCAGCGTACAGTTCTCAATAAAATCCCAGTCGAGCTCAATGCCTAAACCTGGAGCCTGGGGCAAAACAGCCTGACCTTCTTCGATACGAATAGATTCCTTTAAGCCAAAATCAAAGTAGTCTGTTGGCAACAAAATCTCAAAAAATTCACAATTTCTAATAGCGGCGCAGCAGTGCAGATTCACCAGTTCCAGAGGGTGCAAGATGGCGGTGTGAATCTCACAATTCATGCCAAACGATTCAGCCAGATGGGCAGTTTTCATAACCGCAGTAATGCCACCTTTCCAGCTAACATCGCTCCGAACAATGTCAACGCAGCCCTGCGCAATACACTGCGCCGTGCTGTAGTGACTGCCTACAACAACTTCAGTGCCACAAATGGGAAGGTCAAGATCAGCCGTTAATTTACTCAGGCTTTTAAGGTCAACATCATAAACAGGTTCTTCCAGCCAGTAGTAGTTAAGTTTCTCAAGCTCTCGGCCCATTCTTAAGGCTGAACGGTAATCATGTGAGGCAACGGGGTCAGCCATCAGCTTAAAGTCATCACCAACAGCTTCACGTGTCAGTCGGTAAGCGGCTAAATCAAGCTTGTCTTCTCCGGGTGGATGCAGCTTATACGCGGCCCAACCCTTAGCTTTAACCTCAAGGGCTTGTCGGGCATACTCTTCAGGGCTACCGAGTACCAGAGAGCTGGCGTAAATCGGCACTCGGTCGCGGTAAGCGCCCAGATATTTATACAGGGGTTGCCCGGCAGCCTGCGCTGCCAAAAGCCAGGTACAAATATCAAAGGGGCCATAGCTATAAATCGGCACATGATTCCACCAG
Organism: Trueperaceae bacterium; assembly: GCA_020431825.1. Classification (GTDB taxonomy): domain Bacteria; phylum Deinococcota; class Deinococci; order Deinococcales; family Trueperaceae; genus JAHEBB01. Next base: position 7,526 of record JAGQHN010000090.1, read on the forward strand.
CGGTCAGCCATGCGGTAGTCATGCCAGTGCTTTTCACGGTAAAGAGCATTTTTGCCTAAGAAGAAGGGTCTGAGTGCATCGGCAGCAATACGCCCCGCACCTCTGGCACTGGTAGCAGCAAAACCAAAAGACGAGGCTTCAAGTCCCTCAGCTGTTTTCATGCTGATGACCAGAAATTCCATCTCTTTGATGGTGGAAAAGCGCATTTCCGAGGCCGCAAACTCAGGCGTGCTCGAGCGGCAAACCCGCACTTCTATGTCAGAGATAATCATAGCCGTTCCTTAAATCCCCCTTTTCCAAAGGGGGGCTAGGGGGGATTTAAAACTTTCCATACTGCAAATAAGCTTTCTGCGGATCCATGCCTTCTAAAATTGCCTTACGAATCAGACTTTCGGTTTGCAACACCTCTTCGGTTTTGGCAGTCACGTCTTCGGCAATGGCAGCTGGAATAATGACAATGCCATCTCTATCGGCAATAACATAATCTCCGCTTGAAATCGTCACATCTCCAATGCTAATGGGCTCAGCGTAGCGGTCAGCCAGCCAGCGGCCTACCACATCAACAGGGGTAAAAAAGCTGCAAAAAACTTTAAAGCCAATCTCTGTTATAAAAGCACTGTCGCGGCACCCCCCATCGACAATGTAGCCTCTGACCCCGCGAAATTGCAGGGTTTCGGCGGAGAGCTCTCCCATGAGTGCCATCTTGTGAGTATTGGGCTGACAAATAACCACACTGTCTTTTGGGGCTTTAGAAAGTAAGGCCGTCCAGGATAGCAAGGTATCGTGAGCGGTTTGGGTCTGGTCAACATAACCACTTACCGTATAGACCCGGCCCGCCAGTTTATAACTTGGCTCGAGCGGCCTAATCTCAGGGGGCAAGACCTGACTGGGGTAACCCATTGACCTGAGCACATCGTAAACCGCACCGCTATAACAGCGCTCGAGCCTATCAGCCAACGTGTCAGCCATAACTTGCCTCAATTGCGTCAAAACCTTTAAGGGAAAGTGCGTAAATTTTTTGCAATTCGTCAAGCGTTTCTTTGGCCTTTGTTTTACCCTGTAAAAACTGGTGAACTACGATTGCACCTTCATCCTGAAAATAGAGGTAGCCGTCATAACGGGGCCGCAGGTAGGCGTTATCGTGCGTTGTTAAAGCGTCCTTGAAAAAGTTGTTGCTTAGCGCATTGGCAGTCTCATCAAGCCAGGCCCCCCGGTGTCCGGGTTGACCCCCATTTTCAACATACAGCGTTTTTTGAATAAGGGCGCTGTTAACGTACCTGGCATAATCAGCAGCTACTTCCTTGTGCTGGCAATAGGCTGAAATCGCAATTCCTGTACCCCCTAGAGTCGTGCGGCCAGGGTTTTTGCCATCAACAGAAACCACATCGGTAACGTTTAAAAGCTCTTTTGAGTAGGCCCTGCGACCATAGTTGCTATAGGCATAGGCAAACGGACAGTAAACATAATCATCGCTTAGGGAAAGGGCGTCATAGGTCTTTATGGGGTTGCGTCTCAGGCATTCATCCGGGCATAAATCTACCAGGGCTTTAAGCTGCTCCAAAGCCCAGATGCCATCGTCTTCGTGCGCAAAGGTGTCAGCCTCAAATAAAGGACGACCCCGACTAACGATTAGAAAATAGATATTCATGAGGCTATCAATGGGAACAGCAGGCACAATCACTTTGCCAGACTTTGCCAGCTCGAGCAATTCTTCCCAGCTGCGTGGCAGGCTCATGCCATGCTGCTTAAGCAAATCTGGGCGGTAGCTGGCAACAGGGGTTGCGGCGTCAGTAGCCAATGCCCACTGACGACCTTCATAGCTATAACTCTCATGGGATTTGCCCACGCTGTTGTCAGCTTGATCCTGCAAATAGTCGGCAGGCAGATAATCATCTAACGGCGCAAGAATGGGGTGGCTGGCAGCGTAGCCCACAAAAGGGTGGTCAATGATCAAAAGGTCGTATTTATCCACCAATTTCTGTAAGGGAAAATCACCAAACTCTTTTAAAGACCGTTTTGACCAGGTGATTTCAACGCCATGCTCTTCCCAGTAACGCTGGGCTGTAGCAAGCATCGGCAGATAGCCCCTAGAGTGATCCCAGGTTATACCTTTAAGACTGATCATGGGCAAACCAGGGCGTCAGTGAGAAAGCCTTTTGCTTTAGCACTGAAGTCTAGAGAATTAGAGAAATATTTTTCGTCTTTTATGATATTCATTCCAGGTCCTTATAGCAAAATAGGAACGCCACCAGCGTCGCTCGAGCGGTGGGCAGCTTCAACCAGCGTCATGGTTTTAAAGGCGTCATCAATATGGGTAGGCAATTGGTCACTCGAGCCTTCGAGGAAGCGCATCAAACTTGCCATGGAGCCAATAAAAGCATCAGGAAACCAGGTTCCACTTATTGGCTGTGTTGTCCAGCCTGGTTCCTGACCCTCTTGCAAGATGCAGTATTCAAAGGCATCAGGCTTGCCTTCAGGGTAATTAAGCAAAAGCCCAATGGTTGCTTTAATTGCACCTTTTGTGCCTTCCCAGGCAATATAGCTTTCCTGATTTTTTAGGCCATAGGCATGACCATGATTCGTGGTGATGTTAGCCCGTAAGTGATTGCCGTAATCCATAATGATGTTGCTGCGGGTAGAGGCCAGTTTGGCTGAGGTCGGACTCGAGACGGTCTTGGCATATAGTCCACTTGGCTCACCTAAAAAGGCGCGAATAATATCAATGTAGTGAATGCTGTGATAAAGAATCTCGACTCTGGGCAAAGCCTCAAAAAAATGCCAGAGATGCCAGGGAGTATTGACTTTAATACGGATTTCCATATCGTGCACCTCGCCAATAGCTCCCTGCTCAATCAGGCTCCTGGCAGCCAAAACATAGGGCGCGTAGCGCATTTGAAAATTTACTGCCGCCTGTAAACCCTTATCCTGACAAATTGCACGAATTGTCTTGGCCTGGGCAAAACTGTCTCCCATAGGTTTCTGGATCAGCACTGCGGCAGCGTCAGGAAGCTGGGGCAAGAGCGTTTCAAGTGCAGCGGCTGGCACAGCTACATCAAAGACGGCATTGTCTGGTGCTTGACTAACAGCTTCCCCAAGAGATGTATAAACGCTGGGAATGGCGAACTTAGTTGCGGTTACCTCAGCCTGTTTTTGATTCAAATCAAAAATGCCCAGAGTCTTAAAGCCTGCTTTTTGGTAGGCGGGTTGATGGGCATCATTAACAATACCTCCTGCACCAATACTAATAATTGGTCTGGGCTCTTTAGGCAACAATGCCGCTTGATTTATCTTCAGCGCTGCCAACAGTTCACCTCCGGTTGAGTCACGTCAGGTCAAGCACAGTCAGGTTATTCTTTTTTCTCTTGCAAAATACTATTTCATATGTAAAATTATATGTCAAGGTAGACAATGAAAAACTCGCTAAGTCCTGCAAACCAGAAGGGTTGGGCAAATCAAAAAAGGTTGTTAGCATGAGCATAGCGTGCAAAGGACGTGAAAAACTTTGGTAAGGGAAAATTTTAAAGCATAAGGTAAGTATGCATTTTTCCCTAGTTTAGGAAAGACACCATGGCTGATATTTTTAATGAAGATAAACCTAAATACCACGTTCCTGCTCTTGAAAAAGGGCTGGATATTCTCGAGTTTCTTTCTGAGGTGAGCGTGCCGCAAACCCAGGCTGAAATCGCTCGAGCCCTGAGCCGCAGTACCAGTGAGATTTTTAGAATGCTGGACTGTTTAGAAAGCCGGGGTTATTTGCTAAGAGATGAGCATTCAAACAGGTATTCTCTCTCTTTACGGCTCTATGAAATGGCGCATACCCACTCACCCGTTGATCAACTTTTACTCGCCAGCCGTGACCCTATGCGTGAAATTGCCGAAGATGTTCGTGAATCAGTCCATCTGAGTATTTTGCGAGGCGACTCTGTACTGATTCTGGCACAAGAAGAGAGCCCAGAACCCATCCGCTTATCTCTTAGCGTAGGCACCAAGCAACCCATTCTGAAAACAGCTTCGGGGCGCTTGCTGATTGCCCAGTGGGAAGACAGCAGGCAAGAAGCCTTTTTAGAAAGCAATAGCTATTATCAGAGTCTGAGCACAAAAGAACAAGAAAACTTGCTGCAAAGCCTGCACCAGGCCAAGAAAGATGCATACGTCATTGCGGACAGCAAATTTACAGTGGGAGTAAGAGACATTTCGGTGTTGATTGGTAACCCCAGGCTCGAGCTCATGGCAGCCCTTGCCACCCCTGTTCTTATGCTCTTAGGCAAAGAACCTGATACTGAAAAAATTCTTATAGCGCTCCAGAAACAGGCCGAAATCATCACCCGAAAGGTAGGGCTAAGGCATGAAAATTCAGTCGCAGTTTTTTGAAGATTACGAAATTGGCTTTTCGCGTCAGACACTAGGGCGCACCATTACCGAAAGCGACATCGTTATTCATGCCGGGCAAACGGGTGACTTTTACCCTCATCACATGGATAAAGAGTGGGTCAAAACGCAAGTCTTTAAAAAACGCGTGGCTCACGGCACCCTTATCCTGAGCGTTGCCGTGGGTATGACCGCAGGTGACGTCAACCCCGAAGCCTTTTCTTATGGCTATGACCGCGTGCGGTTTATCAAACCAGTGTTTATAGATGACACCATTACTATTAAGGCAAGTATTAGCGAAAAACGAGATTATCCTAAAAACCCAGACTATGGCTACGTGGTTGAACATGTAGAGGTACGTAATCAGGAGGAACAAACCGTGCTCATTTGCGATCATCTTTATCTGGTTAAAAGGAAAAGTGCCGCTTAACCCATGACCTTTATCAAAAATATTAGTACTCAGGATGCCCGTTTTCCCTTAAAAGACGGGGCAGGTAGTGACGCTGTACATGACATCAATGTCTATTCTTATCCTGTCGCTATCTTGCACAGTGATTCAGGTCACCGTGGCACAGGTATTGCGTTAACTCTGGGCGGCGGCAACGACTTAATATGCAAACTGATTGAAAACCTTGCTGCCCCTTTAATCGGTCAAGATATAGAGACCCTGATGGCCAATTTTGGCTCAACTCTGAAAAGCCTGGCAGACCATCCTCAGTACCGCTGGCTTGGTCCTCATAAGGGCATGGTGCATCTGGCTCTGGCGTCTTTGACCAATGCCTGCTTTGACCTCTGGGCAAAAAGTCGGGGGCTAGCCCTTTGGCAACTCCTGCTTGATTTATCCCCTGAACAAGTTGTGAACTTGCTTGATTTAAGTTATCTCGAGGATGTTTTAACCAAAGAAGACTGTTTGACCCTGCTCAAAGTTGCGAAAAAGACTCGAGCCCAGCGTGAAGGCATCTTAAAAACAGGCTACCCAGGTTATGACACCTCAATTGGCTGGTTTAATTACAGCGATGACAAAGTGCGTGACAATATTAAAAAGGCAGTAGATGCTGGTTTTAGTGCCATGAAACTTAAAGTAGGCTCGAAAGACCCTGAAAGAGATATCCGCAGAGCCTATATGGTTCGTGAAGCAGCTGGGGATAATGCTACTGTAATGCTTGACTGCAATCAGCAATGGACACTTCCTCAGGCTCTAGAAATCTGTCCTCGATTTAGCGACATGAAACCGTACTGGATAGAAGAACCCACCCACCCCGATGATGTGCTGGGCCATCAAATACTGGCAAACGCCATTACACCAATGAAAATTGCTTGCGGTGAACATGTACCAAACCGCATTTTGTTTAAAAACTTTATTCAGGCAGGTGGCATGTACTTTGTGCAGGCAGATTGTACGCGCTTAGCAGGTATTAGCGAGTTTATAACCGTGAGTCTGCTCGCCAAAAAATATAACCTGCCCGTCGTGCCCCACGTAGGCGATATGGGGCAAATTCATCAGCATCTGGTTTTGTTTAATCACATTGCCCTTGACCATGAGGCGCTTTTGCTCGAGCATATTCCTCACCTGCGTGATTACTTTGTACACTCTGCAATGGTTGAGCATGGTGTCTACCGAACACCGCAAGAAATTGGCAGTGGCTCTGACCTCAAATTATAAAAAGCCCTAATAGCTCAGGGCTTTTTAGTAATTACACAATTGGTCATACCACTGCAAAAGTAAGGGTTCAGCCCTAGGGGAGTTTATTACCCGCCGCCCGGTAAATCTCATACCACTCTTCACGTGAGAGTGTGATTTCACTTGCTTTAAAGCAGTCTTTTAAGCGTTCAATATTCATGGTGCCAGTTACAGGTTGCATATGAGCCGGGTGACGCAGCAACCAGGCAATAGTAATGGTCGTATTACTGACACCATAATGCGCGGCAATTTCATCTATTTTGACGTTCAGTTCAGGAAACCTGTCATTATCTAAAAATACCCCTTCAAAAAAACCATACTGAAAGGGTGACCATGGCTGAATGGTAATGTCATGAAGTCGGCAATAATCAAGAATGTAGCCATCCCGGTCAACGGCCTCTTCATTTTCCATATTGACATTAAAGCCACTTTTTATCATGGTGGTGTTGGTAATACTGAGTTGAAGTTGATTGGCAATGAGAGGTTGCCTGAGATATTTTTTCAATAGCTCAATTTGCCTTGGATGCTGATTGCTTACGCCAAAATGGCGAACCTTGCCTTCACGCTCGAGCTGATCAAAAGCCGCCGCTACTTCTTCAGGTTCCATAAGCGTGTCTGGTCTATGAAGCAGAAGAACATCCAAATAGTCTGTTTTTAAGCGTTTGAGACTGCCTTCGACAGACGCGAGGATATGCTCTTTTGAAAAGTCAAACATCCCCTTACGTATGCCGCACTTGGATTGCAAAATGATTTGCTCACGAATCTTGCTATCCATACTGATAGCTTCAGCAAAGACTTCTTCGCAACTGCCTCCGCCATAAATATCGGCGTGGTCAAAGAAATTCGCGCCTTCTTCAAGCGCCGTCTCAACAAAACGATTTGCTTCTTGCTTATCTAAAGAATTTATACGCATGCAGCCTATTGCAAGGACCGGTACATCCAGACCGCTGTTGCCTAGTTTCATTGTTTTCATAATTTGTCTCCAAAGCAAGTTTACTTAAGTTTTGGGACTCCTGCAAAGGGTTACTATCGGTGAAGCGCAAAATAAGGTTAAATCTTCATAACAAAAAGGATGGCGGTATCATCCCGAGTAATGGTGGTATCATCCCGAGTAATGCCAAGTGCTGCTTCGCATACAGATATTTGATTACCACGGCTTTTACTCGAGCCCAAATACGTCACTATCATTCGCAACTGAGGCAGTATAAAAGAAAGCAGCAACCCTGGTCGTTGCCGCTTTCTAGTTATAATTCTTGATTAAAAGAACTGCACAGATGATTTTACTGCCAGCAGGCAAAGTTACCTGCCTCTTTTCCTATTTAGTTCTTTTCCCACTCGTTCTCGCTGTCCTCATCTTTAGCGATTAGCTTATGTTTTTTAGCTTCGTCGGACAGGGTTTCTTTGGCTGTTTCATAGGTCTTTTTCGAAATGTCTTTCGCCTTATCGACGATATTTTGCGCTGAGTTCTTGAGATCTTTGGTTGGCAGTTCCTGATCCTGTAATTCATCAGTCAAGGTTGAGGTAGCTTGATGCACTGTTTCTTTAACAACATCAACCGCATCATGAACTTTGTTTTGTGCTTCGTCAATTAAGCTGTCTCTGGTTTCACCCATCATCTGATTTTCGTAACGGGAATTGGGTACGACCATGCCCAGGGCTGCGCCAGCCAGTAAGCTTACTCCGCCGATGAGCAAGGGCTGCTCATCTAACCATCTGGAGACTCGGCTTTGTGAGGGGTTATCAAACTGCTCGAGCTTCATCCTAGAACTTTTTTCGCTTGCGTAGCTGGTGGCACTTTGATTCGTTGTTGCAGTGCCTATACCAGTGCTACTCCCTTGCTTCCAGTCCTTAGGGTAAGACTCGAGTGCCTGACTTTTTGAGCTTGACTGGCTCGCGGCAATGGCGGAACCTGCTACCAGAAGACCTGCTCCTAAACCGATAAGCGCACCTGCCCAGGGGTGGTGTTTGACGTTGTCAGCAAGGCTCGAGCTAAAGTGCTTGGCTTGTTCGGCTACAGTGCTGCTAACATCATTTACAGTAGATACCACCGCTTCCTGAGCACTGTTAAAGGTTTCTTGAGCCTTTTCTTTCAGGGCGTCGGGACCAAATCGGTCACTTAATTCTGCTACATCCTTGGCAATATGATCTTTGGTACTTTCAATTTTATTGGCAATTTTGTTTGTTGAGTAATTGTCTTTAAGATCTTCATTTATATTCTTATTATCTATCATGGCTAACTGCCTCCTTTACAAAGTGAACATCGTTTCTTAAGCTCGTTAAACTGCGTTTGGGCGCAAGTTCAAGCTTGCTGAAATCTTTTAAACTTGAGCGAATAAGCAGAAATCCTATAATGCCAAGTAAGGCACCAATACTGAGAGCTGCTGCCCATGCCGGAATGAAGAGGGAAAGGCCAAGAATCGCTGAAGCCAGTAGGGCGAAGGCCGCCAGAACTAAGATGAGTGCACCAATACTTAAACTAACAACATCGTTTTTTGCCCGACCTATTGTTTCTGCGAGTTCATTCTTGGCGAGTAAAAGTTCTTCCCGGATGAGCCTGCTAAAGTTGTCCAGCAGGCTCGAGACCAGTTCGGTAAGTGAGCGTTTATCATCCATAGATCCGTTACTCCTTAGTCAGGCCTTAGGGCTCGAGCTACTCAAAAAGCGACTTGCTGCGATGCCTAGAGCAAATGCTCCTGCCAGAAACAAAACGGGTTGTCTGCGACCAAAGTTGGCCAGATCGTGTCCCATTTCTGTAATATCTTTATTCTCGATGTAATGGGCGACTTCCTGGATTTTGCTACCAACCTGTCCAGCATACTGGCCTACCTGGGCCATATCTTCATCTTGAAATTGCTCCCTGGTTCGGTCAAATGCTGACGCCACGCTTGAGACCCTGCCTGCAAGTTGCGTTTGCACATCTTTAACCACCTTATTGCCTTTGACTTTGGCAGTTTCAGCACTGTCTTTGGCCTGTTCAACAATCTGATCTTTCGCATGAACAGCGGCGTCTTTTAGATCATGACCTGCCTCTTTCGAAAATGCTTTAACTTCATGACCAAGACCTTTAACCGTCTTGCCTAAGGAACTGTCTGAATTATGAGTGGTGATTGGTTTACTTGAGGTTTCTTTGTTACTTGAGGTTTCTTTACTAAAATCCGTCATCCTTTTCTCCTTTGCTAATTCAAATCTTCATTTCTTAGGTACACTTTAGGAAACTAAGCGATTTTTACCTAGACCTGCAAATACTGCCTAAAAGTTACCTGTTGATGCCGAATGAAGTACTTTTGTAATCTGATGAAAGGATGCCTATCACGACCCGCCAAACGAGATTTGGTAAAGGGTAAGGAAAGTTTATTTTGCTTTGAATTAACTAGGCTAGACTTTGTAGTCGAAACGCGGCAACGACCAGAATGGGAGCCTTAGGATGCTCGAGGCCAAAACCTTCTTTAAAAAACGAAGCAGATTTTTCTATGTGATAGGTATTTTCCTGGTGCTGGGTAGTGCTGTTCTCTGGTTTTTCTTAAGCTGGCGAACGCAGCAGCGTGTGCCTGAATTTTATTTTGAGGAAGAGCGCTGGGAGCGGCAACGACCAGAACTAAGAGCGCAACTTAGCTGGCTCGAGTCGGCAATAGAGGAAGGCTTTAATCAAAATGAAGTCAACCGCATTTTTGCAATCATAAAGACCAACCTAAAAGCCAATCTCAGTCAATCAGAAGAACATAAGGACCAGTGGAAGGTGCTCGAGCCCTTGCTTTCTGATCTAGGAGATGCTGTGGTTATGCAAAAAGGTACGGCTAATGAGTTGATAAATAAACTGCAACAAGCTCTTAGTCCTGAGGCTTTAGCCAGGTATTGAGCTTAGCCATCTGCATTTTTGTACCATTTGCTTTTAAAATAATATTCCTGAAACAGAATGCTTAGAAAAGCCGCAAAAGGAACGGCGAGAATAGCGCCCACCAGGCCAAAAAACGTTGCCCCAAATAAAATTGCAATAATGATGACTACCGGGTCAAGTTCGTTCACCCTGGAAAAAACCATGGGACTTATCACATGAGCATCAATTTGATTGATGGCAAAAAGAACAATAAGGGTGCCAATAACGGTTGAGGTGCTTTCGGTGAGGGCGAGTAGCAGAGCAGGTACTGCAGTAATGATGGGTCCAAGAAAAGGAATGAGATTAGAAATGGCAGCAATAACGCCAAGCGCCGCTGCCAGTGGTACGCCTACCAGCGACATGCCAATAAAACTTAAAACGCCAATGATAAGCGAGATAAAAATTTGCGCCCGCACATAGCCACCGACAGATTGAGCTGCGGTAGCAAAGACCTCTTTGGCAACACTACGATGCCGTTTGGGAAAAAAACGCAGAAACCCCAGGCTATAGGTATGAAAGTTATAAACAAAATAGGCTGCCAGTACCAGCGTTATGGCAACTTGTGCTCCATTGCTTCCCACCCGTATAAAGCGATTAATAACCTGGCCTTCGCTACCACTAAAACTTTGCAGGCGTCCAAAAAACTCATTGGTCAGGGTGAGATTAAGGGTCTGAACATTTATATAAACCTGATCAAAGAGATTGCCAAACCGTGGATCAATGCGTCTGGCTACCAGATAAGGTATGTCCTGAACACGCTCTATGATGTTCGGGATATCGGCAACAAAGCCAGACATCTGGGCAGCCACTCTTAGACCAAGCAACCAGAGTAGGCTTAGGGCGGCAAAGAGCACCAGAACAACCAGAACAAGCCCCAGGGCTCTATTGCTTCTTTTGGCAACCGCAGAGACAAAGGGATGAAGCAAATAGGCAATCAGGTAAGCCACCGCAACACTTATAACGATTGGTTGCGCAATGACTAAAAACTTAAACAGTAAATAAACGATGGTGCAGATGAGGATAAAGCGTAAATAGGTATTCGTCCAGAAACTCTTTATAAGCTCACTCATTGCGTCTCCTGACTTTCTGAACTTATTAGCTGATCGACTTTTGGGATGATATTGGTAAAACTATCGCTTAAAGAACCAACGATATAAAAGGTGTAAGCCGTTTTTGGCTCGAGCACAAGGTTATGTAACGAAATCAGATTTTCTTTGGTGCCTACAGGTGAGAGCCGCAAAAGGTAATGGCCAGCCGCCACCGTTAATCGGTCTGTATCATTAGGAAAACTTAGTTGCTCGCTTAGCAGGTTCAGGGTAGCAGGGTCTGGCTGATCACTCATATAAACATCTACGCTGGTCGTGATGGGAGAGGCGTGAATAAGTCTTATGGAAGCCTCTTGTCCTTCTGCTGTGGGCGGGCTGTCTTCATAAAGATAAAGCTGGGTGCGTTGCCAGGTAAGTTCGCGAGAGGTCTCAGAGGTAAGGGCCTGAGCAAAGGAATCGACGTCGGTGGGCGCCTCGTCTGGACTCGAGTCCGAAGCCTCTTTTAGAGCAATGGGTAAGGTTGTCAGGGTATCAGGAGAAATTTCAACCTGATACTGTATGCTTTCAAAACCCTCTTGCGACGCTGCTACGGTATAAACCCCTGGTATGAGATCTCTTAACTGGCGGCTTTCTGTTACCGTTTGATTAAAGCCGCCCGGCCCAATCACTTTGACCGTAGGGCCTGCTTCCATGCTGATTTGCAAATCGCCAAGTTCGCTTTGTGGGGGAGGGGGATTAAAAAAGCCAGCCACCATCAGGGTGTACTCAGCCCCTGCTTTTAAATCAACATCAATGCTGAGGGGGGTCAGGGGTTTAACCGAAAGGGGGGTGGCGGTTTCTTCTTTAGAAGTTTGACTGCCGTCTGTTTCGATTTTATTTAGTAAGGATTGCGGGGCCCGGTGCGGGTAAACATAGAGGCGGTATTTACCAGGTTCGAGTGCCAGATAACCAGACACATCGGTATAAGCGACATCCTTAATCAGAAGCTGATTATTGATAACCAGATCATACTTGGGTGCGTCAGACGAGAAATGTGCCAGCCTGAGATTGGCCTTGCTGTCAGATTGACCAAAAACAAAAGCAGAGAGCATGATCAGGATGAGTGCTTCAGGTAGGGTTTTCAAAAAAAGGTGTTTTCTTGTCATAGTGCCTCTGGCTTTGCCGATTTAAGTTTAGCCCTCTTGCAAGGTGCAAATTGTAAGTAAATTGAGAGACTCTGACCTGTCGTACTCGAGCCTGCTGCGAAAAGCTAAAAAGTCATACCCATTTTCGTTTGCGCTACAAGCGAGCCCCTTCAACCTTAATAAGCCTTACAAAAAAGCCAGGGGCAAAGCTGCATGATGAAATGACAGTAGGCGGTATGGTATGGCAAAACAGCAAGATTTTTATTACGACCAGGCATTTAACAAAATCAACTTTAGGGAACACCCCGAGCTTTACCGTATTGGTAAGGGCGAACAGGGTGTCTTATCGGTTGAACCCTATAAGTCTGAACTTTTACCCTACTGGCGTTTTAAAACCCCTGAGATTGCCAGCGTTTCCTCACAAAAACTTTATGAACTTTACCAGCAGTATAAGCAAGATAGAGATTTTGTAGGTATGGATATGGCCCGCAAGTTTTTGCAAATGGGCTTTACCCGCTCGAGGCGTTACGCCAATCACCGTAGTGGACGAAAATACTCAGATGAAACCAGAGCCGAGCCCAGGCCTATTGGTCAAATACCTGCCTATAAAGCTGAACGCAACCGCGAGCACTATGTCAAAACCAGAACAAAAAAGGTGCTGCCACCTGACCCGGATCCGCAAAAAGCACGCTCTGCAGAGATTTTCTACGAGCTTTATCAGAAGGTTTTACAGGATCCTGTTTACCTCGAGCTTAAAGAGCAGCATTTAAGCACTTATGAAGCCAAACCAGATGGTTAGACGCCTGATGTTTAGACACCTGATGTTTGAAGATAAATGTCTGGAACCTGAGAAAACGATTTAGCCTATTGAGGAGGGTCGCTATGGACTCGAGTCCTAAAACCGAACCAGCAAATAAGCCAGTTTCTGCTGCTGGATTACTGAACGTTATGAAGCAAACTGTTAAGGAATGGCAAGAGGATAAGGTCTCGGTACTCGCCGCTTCGCTTGCTTACTACACCATTTTTTCCTTAGCGCCCATGCTTATCTTGCTGATTGCCTTAATTAGTCTGTTTTTTGATCAGAGCTATGCCAGGGAGTATCTGATTAAACAATTCCAAAGTCTCTTTGGTGCCGATGTTGCCGGTACGCTGACCACCATGATTGACCAGCGTTCTCAGCTTGGGGGAAATACACTGGCAACCGTGATAGGCGGCTTACTTATGCTGGTAGGTGCAACGGGTGCCTTTAGTCAATTACAAACCGCCCTGAATATCATCTGGAATGTAAAAGAGGAAAAAAAGTCAACGGGTATAGGGGGCTGGGTTAAGGTGCGCCTGCTATCTTTTGGTCTGATAATCGTGATTGGATTTTTGCTGCTTGTATCTTTACTGGTCAGCACTTTTATTTCGGTTCTTGGTGCGTCTATTAGAGACTTATTTCCCAATGCACTCGTCCTGACCCAGGCCGCCAATATTGTGCTTTCCCTAGCCATTATTTCGCTGCTCTTTGCGCTTATTTTTAAATTCTTACCTGATGTTAAAACCAGATGGCGAGATGTCTGGCTGGGTAGTGTGGTTACGGCCATTCTTTTTGTTATAGGTAAAGCCCTGATTGGCCTCTACCTTGGTAATGGTGCCGTGACCTCGTCTTACGGTGCAGCAGGTTCGCTGGTGGTTATTTTGCTGTGGGTGTACTACTCTGCGCAGATTCTACTTTTTGGAGGCGAATTTACTCAGGTCTATGCCAATCAAATAAGAGCAGGGAAGTTTAAGCAAGGAGAAGCCGGAACTGACTAGTCTGCTACCTTTCCTGGTTTATAGAGCTTGAGTGCCCCAGGCA
>JAGQHN010000091.1 GCA_020431825.1 Trueperaceae bacterium
TAGAAGAATATCGCCCAAGGTCTTACCCGGTTTTAGTTCATGATCATAAGCTTGCTTTAAAACTGACTTGGCGATACTAATGGATTCTCCAGGTTTTATCTGATCTTGTAACAAGTAGGCAATAGAAGACATGGTGTCAAGCTGAAACATCCTTAAGTAAACCTCCTGCTAAGTCCAGATAAAGCAAAACTACTAACAAGATCTGACACCTTGATTGCAAACTGTGATGGTCCAGGTAGAGTAGATATGCTAAAACCCCTGCTCTAAAGACACCTTACCCAAAGTCATAAGCAGATAATCCTTTTCACTAAGGGTCTCAGAGGTTAGCGCATAGTTAAGATGTTCGTCTCTTAAAGCAACCTCAGCAATGGTGCTTGGCGGACCCATGTAGCGCCATTCCACCTTTGCCAGTTCGGCTCTCGCTCCAGATAAATCCTTGGGTCCGTAGAGATATAATATGAGACCGTCTAACTGAGGCAGCTGAGCTAACCTCTCCAAACATATCCGTCTGGCTAACCTATCAATTTCTCCATACAGCGGATAGCCGCTAAGCGCGACATAGTTAATCTCTCGCTGCACAACCCAGTAAGAAATATCCTTGCTGCCGATAAGCTCATAACTAAGGCTAGGTTTTGCTTTAGCTGTCTTGCTAACACGTTGTGGCATAGGAGGATAAAGCCAAGCTGGTGGCTTTAAATCAGTCAAATCCAGTTGAAAAGCTTTGCCAGACCCAAAATAGGTTAATAGCCCGACACAACAAAGTAAGAGAAAAACACTGCCCCAGACTGCTAACTTTGGTTTTGTTTCTGGTAAGGCAAGCACACTTTCAGACATGACGGGAAGGGGTTCTGGTTCTTCTGATAGCCCTTCCTCTCTCTTCTGCTCAGACGGCCCTAACACTTGTTCCTCTTGCTCTATAGGTGATGCTTTAACCTTAGCCTCTGACGGCCCTGTGGTTTCTGCTTCTGACGACCCTTCCTCTACTAGTGCCTCTGACGACTCTGTAGCTTCTGCCTCTGACGGCCCTGTAGCTAACGCTCTATCTTCAGCTTCGCTTGATGTCTTTTCAGCAAAATCTGGCTTTGGCTCGGCAAGTCGCATGCGAACCCGTAAGCCATAGCTTTCAAATAAGGATATGAGTGCTTCTGCTTTATCAAGATTAGCAGTCTTCGCCAAGCGTCCACCTCTTCGTAAGGTTTCATAAATCATTTGGGTACTCTTACCGGTACGAAGATGCAAAGCCATGGCAATTTCAGTAGCTTGCAGTTCTGGAACTAGACTGGCTAATTCAATAATGTAAAGCTGCAGGCGCCTAAGACCTCAGCACAACCTCTACTATGCTTGTGATTAAACCCTAAACCCATTTCTACCCTCCAGTTAATCCTTAGGAAATCTATGGGGTGGTCGCAAAAAGATCGCAGGCTTTACGGCAACCACCCCAACTTCCTCCTTTCTGTTGACCCAGTGTGATTGTAGGCTGTCCTACTAACCCAACTCTCACACTGTGATCGCTCACTTTTCACAAAAAGGACAATACTTTTCCGTATGCCCTACGCGTTTCCATAGACAATGTGTGGTTACCACCCAAAGGTAAGACGGTGGCTGTAAACGGTAACCACATATAGGACAATGACCTGGAAATAAATGAAGAACCCATTCTCTCAAAAATTCCATTCCTCAACCCCTTAAATATTAAGTATTTCACAAAAACACTTAAATGGTAGGTATCCTACATTCTGTATAAGGCTTGATCAGGAAAAGTCCCACAAAAAAAATTGCGCCAAGGGGGATGCATTCCTTGACGCTATTTACTTAACCTTGCCTCTCTCTAAATAAAGGCAGCTTATTCTAACTGAGGGATGGGTTACATTTGTCCCGCCGTGTAAGTTCAATTGTTCGGAGAAAGTAAATCGAACATTTAGCATTTTGGTAAGACAATTTGCTTCTAAATTCTTGTAGAGTCCTGGGTAATTTACGCCTAGAGAGAATCATCGCAATAACCGCATTTATTATTGAGTTTTCCTTCTGGCCTTTCTTTATACTTTTCTGGTTAGGTTCAGCACATAGGAAATACAAAATCAAGGACGCTTTTTTTTGTTTTAACTAGTGAGGTTATTTCAGTCGAGCCACAACTTCATTATCTTCAACTTCTCCTGTTTCGGTAAATCCTAAAGACATATAAAGTTGCTTGGCAGTAAGGTTGTCTGCTTGATAAGACAGGGCAAAAGAACGAGCCCCTTGGGACGCTCTGAGATAATCAAGAGTTGCCAGTACAGCAAGCCTGCCAAAGCCTTTTCCCTGGAAGCGTTTATCGAGCAGAATGCCTCCTAACCAGTGGCTATCATCATCTTTTGCCCACATCATAAAGCCAATAACGGCTGTCTCTAGATAAACTGCTAAGGGGTTCCACTGACTATAGGCACAAAGGGAAAGGTAATAGCTTGGTTCCGCTACAAAAGCACGTTGCTTTCGTTTTACCTTTAAGCCAGCAACCTCTCGCCAATTGCTGGCATCTACAGGTAAAACAGTTATTGCTGCTGCTTCGGGCATGGTCTGAGTATAAACGCTGTAAAGGTTTGGGGGGTTCTTTGCTAATCGTTAGTTACCATCCCTGATCAACCGCAATAGCCCGCTCTAAGGTCGCACCAGGCAGGAAGTAATACCCAATATAGGTTAAGGCACGTGCCCTGTCCTGGTCGTTAAGGCTAGGAGATAAGACCCTTTCGGCTTCTACCGTAATTTCGGTAATGCCTCGCTCATAACGATAATACGCCAGAGCCATTGGGTCCCTATCTGCACTGCCATATCCTTTATAGAACAGTTTTTCTTCATGTTCAGCGTCAAAGGGCATAAACCCCTGACCTCCGCCAATAAACATCAGATCTCGTTCTTTTGGTGCCAGCATTGGGTAATCCCAGTCCACGATATAGAGTTTGCCTTTTGGCGTTATATGTAAATTACCAGGATGAATATCAGAATGGCAAAGTACAAAGGGTAAAGATCGTTGTGCCATCAGAATGGCTAACTGGTCAGCTCGGTCAAGGGCATGAAGCATAAGCTCCTGCTTGGAGGCGAGTAGACTGAGCATTTCTAAGCTAATGGAATCTTCGAAAGTTTCATTCTCTAGCCTTCTTAGAAGTTGTTTACAGCGTTCACGCCATTCGGGTGTATAGCTTTCCTTTTCTACAGATGCTAGAAAGCTTTCGGGGATTTCAAGAGTATGCAGCCCTTGTAAAGCTTTCCCAAAGCTGAACCATTGTTCTTCAGAGAGTTCAAGAGTGTAGCCTTCTACGCCTTCGATATAGGGGTAAAGGATGAGCTTTGCTGTGTCCATATCTGCAGCAAGCTTTCCATCTATGGTAACCAAGGGAGGAACAACAGCGCTGACTCCCTGATCATGCAGGTATTTTGGTAAGCCAGTAGAGATAGGGTCATAGTCGGCGAGACGTAGTTTACAGAAGTAGACTGAATCATCGTTTGCTGTTGCTTGGTAGACCGCTGTGCTTAGATCGCCGCCCAGGGGAAGGAAGTCAAGCTGCTTTATTTGCAAAGCAAAATTTGTTTTTAAGCAGTCAAGGATAAGCTCATCTGCAATATCAGGTTTAAGCAGCATAGGGAGGTAGGTGGAGCAGAGTCATGTTTCGTCCTTTAGAAGGGGTAGCTGACATCATCCTAATTGATTGACATTAAGAACGCTAGAGTGTTTTCAGTGGGTGTTTTATCCAACAGAATAGTAAGTACCAAACTTGCCTTGCACCAATAAAAAAACTGGGCAATCAGGAAAGCCTGATGCCCAGCAAAGTGGCTATCTATTAAAAGGATAATTCGTGTAAGAGAGCTGCTGCATTTAATTTGCCACCTCCACAGCTTGTTGGACAGGCACCACTGGGCATAGGGGTATGAATAGCTGAGTGGAAGCGGAGCAAGAAGGCGATGGCATCCGGGTCATTGTACGTTGGGTCAAAAGAAAGCATGAGCGAGATAACACCCGTAACATGAGGTGCAGCCATCGAAGTACCCATGAGGTCGGCAGTGGTTGGGCCAAAGAAGCCAGGGAAGGTTGATTTAATCTTGGCATCATTGTCACCACCAGGACCGTAAATGTCTACCACAGAGCCAAAGTTAGAGAAGCTTGATAAGTCCCCATTCTTATTAAACGAGCCTACCGTTATGGCTCTGGTGCAAGATGCTGGTGTGGTCGTTGCGGCGTCTATCCCTTCATTGCCTGCTGCAACTACTGTAATAATGTCTCTATCAGCCAGCGCATTGATGGTATCTCTCATGGCAGGGTCATCTGCTTCGCAGCTATTCCCTCTGCCCAGATTAAGACCCAGACTCAGATTAAGGATTTTGGCAGGATTGGTATTACGGGGTAGGCCTCGTATGGGGTCACCTGCTGCCCAGCGCATCCCCGCCAGGACGTCAGCAGTCGTACCTGTACCAAAGCAGCTTCCAAGAACTCTAACTGGAATAAGTCTGACACTTTCATTGATACCCGCAATGTGCTGCCTGTTATTGGTCTGCGCAGCAATAATCCCTGCTACATGCGTGCCGTGTCCATTTGAACTAAGGGTAAAGGGGCAGATGGTATCAGTTGGGTCAGTATCACGCCCGTTAAAGTCATTGGCATTACCAGCGTCACGAATCATGTCTATGCCAGTTGACCAGATAAGGTCATTATGATCGGTTTTACCTGTATCAATAACAGCCACATTAACTCTGCTACCTCTGGTGTAGTTACCCCATGCCAGAGGCATTTCTATGGCCTCCATGTTCCACTGCTCAGGGAATAAGGGGTCATTGGGATTAAACGCTGCTTGGCTGTAGTAAATATAGTTGGGCTGAGCGTAGCTTAGTTCGGGCAGTTTAGAGACCAGTCTGGCTAAGTCCTGCATGGCGCTAAGGTCATTTTTGACCAGTCGGGCATCGAATTTAAAAAGCCACATGCCTGACGCCTCATAGACATCTTCCTTAAGGCTCAATTTGATGCCGCTGGCAGATAGAACACTTTTTACCTTGCTGGGTTCTTTAAACTTAACCAGCAACTCACCTGCAACGAAGCTCTCCTTAACGGCTGTTTTTAGCAGCACCTCGGCTTCAGGTTCAGTCTCTACGGTAGGAGGCTCTGAACCAGAGCAGGCAGCAAGAACGAGAAACACCAAACTCAGTAAAGCTAATCCAATTATCTTTTTCATGTCTATCTCCTTTTCGCCTCTTAGTTTGCGAAAGGAGGTGTTACATGGGCGTCACAAGAATTGCTGGCAAACAGCTAGCAAGCGTTACATCCTGGTTATGCCTTCTTTTAAAGGGATAATGAGTCCATAAGCTTCTGTTTGTTTTAAACTGGAATTCTTACAGCAAAAGCGTTTTATCCTCCGTTTTGCATCCTAGGGATAAAGGAGAATGCATGTCACTTAAACAAACCATTGAAAATGCTTTAGATCAGGGCAAGGGGGTATTACGTCTTGCCCCAACCTGGGTACCTAGAACCTTTTGTATCCCTGGTAAACGCATCAAGCTGCATCCTGATGATTACTACATCCTTGGTCTAAATCGTGGAGGAATTGATGAGCGCTGGCTGTCATCAACCATTCGGGCACAAAACGGTCCTTTAACTGCTGAGAATGAAGGTTTGAGCCAGGTGGTGTTTGAACACGCAGGAAAAACTGAAAAGGTGTTGTTGCAAGCAGCCGTTGCAGAGTTTAAAGATGAGATCATTGGCAAACGCTTATGGGACGCTTATAAAAGGTGGCCCATGTACTCAAAATTCTTTGATAACAAAGGTCCTCTACCGTTTCATATCCATCATGACGACGCCCATGCTGCATTGGTTGGGCAGTTTGGTAAACCCGAAATGTACTTCTTTCCAAAGCAGATGAATAATCACGGAGGCACCTTCCCCTTTACCTTTTTTGGACTGAACCCCAGTACAAGCAAAGAGCAACTTAAAGCCTGCCTTGCCCAGTTTGAAAAAGGAGATAACAAAATACTTGACTTATCTAAAGCCCATAACCTGACGCTGGGTACCGGCTGGGATGTTCCGCCAGGTGTCCTGCACGCTCCAGGTAGTCTATGTACCTATGAACCGCAGTTTGCCTCTGACATCTACGCAATGTATCAGTCGGTCTTATATGGCGGTGAAACGGTTTCAGCAGATTTACTCTGGGCAAACACGCCAGAAGATAAGCTAGGCAATCTTGATTACCTGGTCGAGGTTGTTAATTGGGAGCTTAATGTTGACCCAATGTTTTACGAAAACCGCTTCATGCCACCGGTTGCCATAGAGTCAGCATCAGAAGCTTACTCGGAAAGCTGGATTTGTTATAAGTCTAAGAGTGCCAGTGCAAAAGAATTAACCGTTAAGCCAGGGCAAAAAGCAAGCATCAAAGATAATGCTGCCTACGGCTTTATTGCAGTTCAGGGGCATGGCACTATTAATGGCAGACCCTTAGAGACACCTACTCTGATTCGCTACGGTGAACTGACCTATGATGAGTATTTTGTGACCGAGGCAGCAGCCAGGACTGGGGTAGTGATTGAAAACCAATCTTATGCTGAGCCCCTGGTTTTACTCAAACACTTTGGTCCAGATAATCCAGATTTAGGAATGAGCTTTTGAGTTAGCGACCCTCTAGCAGTCTCAATAAACGGTAAAAAACCTAAAAGGGAACGCTGAGAATTGCCATCGCCATAGGACTTCATACAGGCCTTTTATTAGAACTTCGGAAAATGAAAAAGCCTACCAAGCTTTAAAATAAAAAAAGCCGAGTCATCAGGATAGCTCTGACGCTCGGCCTTGGTTTAGGTTAAGACTTCTAAAATTTTGTCATTCATGCTGGGTACCAAATGTCCATAAACACTTAAGGTAAACCCTGCACTATGATGACCAAGACGCCTGGAGACCGCAAGAACGCTAACCCCTTCGGCGAGCAGGTAAGTGGCGTGGCTATGTCTTAGCCCCTGTAAATTCATAACAGGTACGCCAGCTTCCTTGCACCTTCTACTTATACTATTCGCTAAGAGTTTATAACCCATTGGAAAGATAAAGTCCTCATAGGGGAGAGCTGTCAACTTCTTCCCCAGTGTTTCCGGGATGCTAATGGTACGGTAAGCATGATCAGATTTGGGTGGACTGGGTATTTTGCCGTTATAGCGCTCTTCTAAAGACTGCTCTACCCTTAGCGTAGTGCCGGTAATGTGCCAGGGTTGTAGGGCCATGAGTTCACTTACTCTAAGGCCAGTAAGTAAAAAGGTTTTCAGGGCAAGATCAATTTCACACTCAGTATCAAGGGCATGTGAGAAGGTATCAAATTGTTCGATAGTGAGTACTTTGATTAAACGTTTACGCTTCTTCTTAGGAATACTAATGCTCTTATTGTAAGGAGATTCGCTGATGTAATCACGTTCGACGGCATAGTCCAACATAGCTTTAAGCAGATTCCTAATACGAATAATGGTTTCAGGAGCGTAGTCAAGTAGCCCATCAATAAGCTTGACGATGTCTTTTGTCTTAATATCACCAAGAGCTTGAAACTTCCCTGCCAGATGGATTTTACAGGCAGTCGTGTAAGCTCTTTGAGTACGAACTTGTAAATGACTCTTTTTATAACTAAGCCACTCATTAATAAGATCATCAAAAAGCATCCGACTTTGTAAAGCTTGTTCTTGACCCTCTTCTTTAAGCTGGTTAGCCCAGAGCATAATTTCACTGCGTCTGGTTCCCTTGGGAAAGGTCTTGGAAACTCTAATCGGCTTACCCTTTTTATAGCCTACTGTGACCCTTACAAGGTACTTGCCAGTTGTCTTATTTTTTCGTATTTCTACAGCCATGATGACCACTCCAAACCTATTTGAAGTTAGGGTTGGATATGATTTTATGTTGCCCTGAACGAGTGATTTAGATTTGACCACTCCCCTTGAGGGGGTAGCGCCCGTTCGGGTGTGTGGGTTCAAATCCCATCCTCGGCACCAAAGAAATCCCTTGTGGGACGATAAAACCACTTATTTCAGTGTTTCTATCATAAGACAAGGGATTTTGTTTTTTAGAACTGCATCTCCTGGTATATTTGACTTTTGTTACGGCTCATCCCTCATTTTAGTGAGGGATGAGCCGAGACCCTTAGGCTAGATCAAAGCGATCAGCGTTCATAACTTTCGTCCAGGCAGCCACAAAATCATTGACAAACTTTTCCTGATTGTCATCCTGAGCATAGACTTCTGCGTAGGCACGCAAAATGGCGTTTGAGCCAAAAACAAGGTCCATGCGTGTGGCTGTCCATTTGACAGCGCCCGTCTTACGGTCACGGATTTCGTAAAGGCCGTCACGAGTGGATGACCAGGCATTGGCCATATCGGTCAGATTGACAAAGAAGTCATGGGTGAGCTGACCTTCGCGGTTTGTCAGAACGCCATGTTTGGTGCCGCCGTAGTTGGTTCCGAGTACGCGCATGCCACCGACCAGCACGGTCATCTCGGGGGCGGTGAGGCCCATGAGCTGGGTGCGGTCGAGCATTAACTCTTCAGGGCTGACCACGTAGTCCTTTTTAAGCCAGTTACGGTAACCGTCCGCCAGGGGCTCGAGTACCTCAAAAGACTCCGCATCGGTCATGTCGTCAGTAGCGTCACCGCGGCCCGGGGCAAACGGGACCTCAGTATCAAAGCCGGCTGCCCTGGCTGCTTCTTCAATACCAAGATTGCCAGCTAATACAATGACATCAGCGATACTTGCGCCCGTTTTGGCAGCAATGGGCTCGAGCACCTCAAGTACTCGCGCCAGACGCTCAGGTTCATTGCCTTCCCAGTCCTTTTGTGGAGCGAGACGAATGCGCGCACCATTGGCACCGCCACGCATATCAGAGCCGCGGTAAGTCCGGGCGCTATCCCACGCTGTGGCGACTCTATCGGCAATGCTTAGACCACTGTCAGCGATCAGGGCCTTTACTGCGGCAACATCATAATCGGTTTTGCCTGCTGGAATGGGGTCTTGCCAAATCAGGTCTTCCTCGGGTACATCGGGACCGAAGTAGCGTACCTTAGGTCCCATGTCACGGTGGGTGAGCTTAAACCAGGCGCGGGCGAACGCATCTTTAAAGTACTCTGGATCAGCCATAAACTTCTGACAGATGGCATTGTAGATGGGGTCAATCTTCATGGCCATATCGGCATCGGTCATCATCGGGTTGTGGCGAGCGGCAGGATTACTGGCATCTAGTGGTTTGTCTTCCTCTTTGATGTCTACGGGTTCCCACTGCCAGGCACCTGCGGGTGATTTGCGCAGTTCCCATTCGTGACCGAAAAGCATATCGAAATAGCCCATGTCAAACTTGGTCGGGTGAGTTGTCCAGGCACCCTCGAGTCCTGAGGTCACGGCATTTGCTGCCAGTCCTTTCATGTTAGGGTTGGCCCAGCCAAAGCCCTGCTGGCTTACATCAGCGCTTTCAGGGTCAGGGCCCAGAGCGGCGGCGTCGCCATTACCGTGGGTCTTTCCAACTGTATGCCCGCCTGCCGTCAGTGCTGCGGTTTCTTCGTCGTTCATGGCCATACGAGCAAAGGTTTCACGCACCTGAGCAGCAGTCTTCATGGGGTCGGGGTTACCGTTTACCCCTTCAGGATTGACATAGATAAGGCCCATCTGCACGGCAGCCAGCGGGTTTTCCATGGTAGATGGATCATTGACATCTGTGTACCGCGCATCGGAGGGAGCAAGCCACTCTTTTTCGGCGCCCCAGTAGGTATCCTTTTCTGGATGCCAGATGTCTTCACGACCAAAGCCAAAGCCAAACGTTTTGAGTCCCATAGACTCGTAGGCGATATTGCCTGCCAAAATCATCAGGTCTGCCCAGCTTACCTTGTTGCCATATTTCTTTTTGATAGGCCAGAGTAGTCTGCGGGCTTTGTCCAGACTCACATTATCAGGCCAGGAGTTCAGCGGTGCAAAGCGCTGGTTGCCAGTACCGCCGCCACCCCGACCGTCAGCTAGGCGGTAAGAGCCAGCCGCGTGCCAGGCCATGCGAATCATCAGACCCCCATAATGCCCCCAGTCAGCAGGCCACCAGTCCTGGCTGTCGGTCATCAGAGCATGAAGGTCTTTTTTTAGTGCCTCGACATCAAGCTTTTTTAGCTCTTCACGGTAGTCAAACTCTTTACCCATAGGGTCGGTCTTACTGTCATGCTGATGGAGAATGTCGAGGTTTAGGGCATTTGGCCACCATTCCATGACTGACGCACCTGTTGAAGTGTTGCCACCGTGCATTACCGGACATTTGCCACTCGAGTTTGTTGAGTTTTTATCCATAGTTAGTCTCCTTTAAGCTAAGGTGCCAGCCATCTATTTGTTTAAAAGCGCACCTTGATTCTTCAAAGTATTCCTAATAATTATAACCAGCCCCTGCAATAGCGTGTTCGGCTCAATTCAAGGCTGAAAGTTTTTTTATATGATAAGTCTGAGGCAATATTGCTTTTCATAAAAGTAAGCATAACGCTGCTTTAGGAGTCGCAAAAAGGGTAAAAAGTTGGCTTAGGTTTTTATGATAAACTCCCCACCGATGAGTCAGGAGCAACCAGCAACGATTCCAGATACGGTCTGGAAGCTGGTTCAAACCTACGGTCAAAGCATAGAAGTAGAAGCTGGTCAGCTGTTATGGCAATCAGGTGACTTTAGGACCGAGCATTTCTACCTTGTGACCAGAGGACTTCTAAGACTCTTTCATGATACAAGCAGTGCCAAGGTTGTAACCCTTTTGGCGATTGGTCCAGGAGGGATTCTTGGTCATCACCATAATCCCAAAATAAAAACGCACGTTACCGGAGCAGAAGCCGTTACCTATAGCAAGCTCCTGGCGTTTCCCAGCGATAAACTGGCGCACTTACTGCAGCAAACCGATGATTTAGGCAGGGCGTTTACCTTCTGGTTTAGAGATCAATTGTTTCTACAATTGGCTGAAAGCAATACCCGCTTGGAGCTCGAGCACGACAGCGCAAAGGTTAAGGTTGCTCATATCCTGTTGGCGCTTGATCGTCAAGGGTATCTGGACAGAATTGATCGGCAGCATATTGCTGATCTGGCAAACCTGACGGTAGAAACGACCGTGAGAACCCTGTCGCAACTGCTCAGAGAGGGCATTTTAAAAACCAGTCATTTTACGACCTTGCAAGAAACAGAACGACTGGCGCTGGCAGATTTACTCGAGCCCTATGAGGCTACTGAATTGCCCTATAGCTGAGCGGCTAGCTGTTTTCAGCTCTAAAACATGAGTCATTATGAAAATCTTTGACGAAATCCCCTTTTGCTAATGGGGAAATTAACTGCTTTTCCCTCGATTAAAGGGAAGTTGGACGGGATTTTATTCATCAAACTAAAACAAAGACTTTTCAGCGAAAAATTCGGGATGAATCATGATAAGTCTTTACTTTCCAAGTGAAACCAGAGTTTTCTGATCTTGGGAGGAATCCTCCAGTACGGCAAAGGTACTAAGCGTTATATGCTGCGCTTCTATCAGGGCTTTTACCTGAGGGTCTTTGAGGCTATTAAGCTCGAGCTCCCGGTGCGCATAAGCATCTGACTCAATATCAGGGTAACCAGGATGGCAGACCAGTTCGGTTAGGCCTTCAGGTAAGTTCTCTAAAATATCCAGCAGTTGTGTGACGGTGGCTCTGGTATTGTGAAAACCATACTCAAAGTGATCAGGTGAGGGGTGGTCGCGGTCAAAGATATGGCTGTGCCGTTTTAAAGGGTAGCGCTTAAATAGCGAAGGGGCAATGGTTTTTGGCAAACTGCCCCAGCTTGCAAATTGTTCTTCAAAGCGACTATAAAGATAGCGCCCACCCTGCCTGACTGGTAAGTGATATGTTTCGGCAATATCTAAAATGACTTCGCGGCACTCTGCGCTTAAGGAGCAAACAAGCTGATGAGAGTCAAGGTGATCGGGTAAACAGCCTGCGTACTCTGTAAAGCGCTCAAATTGGGCTGACAACTCTGCCGCTATATCTTTAGGTCGCCAGTGATGGTAGAGACTTAGCCCTCTGGCCAGACTGACAAAATCACCATTGCTACGCACCAGACTTGGCACTTCCCTGGCTTTTAAAATGGGTTGCCCGTAGGTAAGATTAAAGTGGAGACCAAGACCCAGCGCTGGCGCTTCAGCCTGAGCCAGTTTTATACCTGCCTTTGAGGCGGGCAAATTAACGATTGCGGTACTCGAGCTAACAATGCCCTCGATATGAGCTTCTAAAATGCCTCTATTAATACCCTGTGACATGCCCAGATCATCGGCATTAACGATTAATTGTTTTTGCATAGGAACACTTACTTGAGCTGAATCCTTCCATTTTTGCTTTCATCGGTTTGAAACCGTAAGCTAAAGTTTAACATCTTATGATTAGAGAGTTCAGTCCGTTTAAAGCGTAGTCCATAGATGCCCAGCCCCAGCTTTTGCGCTGTTTTTTCCTGAGGATCGGTGTCACCCAGTTGATACTCGAGGCTAAACGTTTGACTTGCTTCAATAATGAGGTTTCTGCCTGTAGGCAGGCTTGAAAAGGGAGTGTCAGAGCGCCAGTGCCAGGTTTTGGCCCTTGGCACCTGAAACTTATAGCGTTTTTTTACGCTGTCTAAAAGCTCGAGGGGTTCACCTTGTTTCATGGCGTAAAGTAGCTTCAAAAACTCTGCATGCGCCCAAACCAGGGGCATAGCGCTGCCCGACGGCTTTCCTGGGTACAAATAATGTTCAGGAATTGCCTCGCTATCCCAGATTTGTTCAGGGATGAGTCCGCCCGGACCGGTCATCTTGATCATGGCGCTAAGATAAGCTTGTGGGTCTTCGCCTTCTTGCAGAGCAAAATGTCCTCTTTCGCCTGTAAGGAGGGGCCAGGCACGACCAATGCCCGTGCCATTAAAGGGACTGCCGTCTTCATGCTCTCCGTAGCCATCCTGGTTATAGCGGTGGAAACTAACGCCACTTGGGGTATCAACCTTAAGCAGCATTTCTGCGACTTTAAGCGTGTTTTGCATTTTGGGGTCACTGGCGGCTCTCAGCCCCAGCCGCGAGAGGTACATAAAGTCCATACTGATCAGGGCAGTTACGTCAAGACTTTCATTGTTTCTGTTACGAACGTCAATCCTCCCGACTAAACCCCCATCACTCAGGTTAGGTGCAATGCGGACATAGTAGCCTTCGACCCCTGCTTTTTCGTCCCAACCCCCTTTGTTTGAGTAAGTCCAGTTTTCTATGCGCTCATTCCAGTAATCTGCCAGGGACAGAGCGTAGGCTTTATCATCTTTGTTCAAAAAGCTCGAGCCTGCGACCAGGGCTGCCACACTCACCGCCAGGGTAAATGGACTTGCCCCCGCATTTTCCTCCCAGCGGTCTTGAGGACTTATTGGACCATGCTGGGCCAGATAGGCTATAGCACGAGCAGCCATGTCCTCTACCCCCTGAACCTCACCCAGAGCATTAAGCTCTTTCAGTTTGGCAGCCAGCAAGACCGGAAAGCCAACTTCGTCAAGCTGAATACCCGTCCAGTAAGGTTTGCCATCAGGGAACATGTTTTGTGACCAGTGTCCGTCTTTTTGCTGCGTTGCAATCAGATAGGCGAGCATACGCCTTGCGTCTTCAGTTTGACCTGCTGCCAGTAGCCCCAGCCCACCCTCAACCGCGTCTCGTGCCCAGACAAGGTGGTAGCCGCCGATATCATCGTGGCTGCTGCCCCAGGGGATGCTTAAACTGGCCACCACCGCACCAGGAAAACTTTTGTCTTCGTGCACTTTTAAAACCATGGCTGACAG
The DNA here is from genome assembly GCA_020431825.1 of Trueperaceae bacterium. Lineage (GTDB taxonomy): Bacteria > Deinococcota > Deinococci > Deinococcales > Trueperaceae > JAHEBB01. The sequence goes on from JAGQHN010000091.1 coordinate 13,781, forward strand.
ATAAGCTTCCCTTTTTACCTCAGCTTTGTTGCCCGGAAGTGTAAGCCCCTTACCCCAGTCTTTCCAGCCCCCAATAAAGCGCTCACGAATAGGTTTAAAGCCTTCAGCCAGACTCGAGCTTGCCCGGGTTCTTGCGCCTTCTTTGCTATTTGCAAAACCAAGTGCCAGCGTTCCTTTAGACTTAGCCAGTTCTGCCATCAGGGCAACATTGCCTTTTTCTGCCTGATCATAGGTCCAGGTCATTTTTCCATTTTCATGGAAATCGTGCCAACCATCAGAAGCGCCGACATAACCTGCACTCGAGCGTTCAAACGTGCCATCGGTCATGAGGCAAAGATAATCAGAACCGCCAGTGGCACAGAGGGCATCTGCTTCTGTCCAGGCGGTATTCTCATTGCTTTTAGGGCCAAGGTGCGGAGCCAGCAGGGGATAAAGCTTAAAGCCTTCTCCACTTAAGGCGTAGCAAATGAGTAGGGTCTCTCTTTGCGGGTCGCAAACGACTTCTAGCGTTAGCCTATAGCCGTTTCCCTCATGAACAATGAGAGGTAAGGGAATATAAGGTTCTGGGAGGCTAAGCGTGTACTGATTCACCCGCTTAATCTCAAACCAGCTATCACCTCTGGCAACAATAAAGCCCAGGTCTCTAATTTGCGGTTCGCCTGTTGAAGGGTAAAAAACCTCATTAATGATGCCGTAACCAAGCGTTGCCCAAAGGCGGCTTGGCCCCAGCGCGGTACTGACGCTATCTTTGGCGCTTGAAGACCAGGTTGGAGCTATGCCTGGTTGTCCATGTGCATTCATAAAACCTCTTAACTGAACATTGTTTGTGGTCAGGTCAAACTGAGGCTGACCAGAATGAAAAAATGTGCAAGAAGCAAACACGCTTCATCTTGCTGCTGAGAGCCTAGCTTTCGTTTCATTATGCCCGGGCTGATTTGTAGAGAAAAGTGCCAGGACTAAAATGGGGTTTCTGGCTAGAAAAGCTCCTAAGCACCATGATTCCTCTAACCACCATGACTAAAGTCAGGGTAATCGGTCATGGCACCATCTACAAAAACGCTCGAGCCTGTCAGGTAGCTTGCAAGATCGGAAGCTAGTACCACCGCCATTTTTGCAATTTCGTCGGTATTGCCCATGCGCTTAAGGGGGATTTTCTCGAGTAAGTCGTGCAAAGCTTCTGCATTACTCCAGACGTTCTGGTTTATGGCTGTCTTAATGGCGCCGGGTGCCAGCGATAAGACCCGAACGCCATAAGGGGCCGCTTCCTGTGCCAGAGTTTTGCTAAGCATAGAAAGTCCTGCTTTTGCTGCGGTGTAGGCGCTGTAGCCAGACCAGGCGATGACTTCATGTACAGAAGTGACATTGATAATGACCCCAGATTTTTGAGCAACCATACGCCTTAGCGCTTCACTGGCACAGCTAAAAGCGCCAATTAAATTAATGTTAATAACCTTGCGCCAGCTTTCAATATCAGCTTCCCAGCTAAGCATGTGTTTTCCGTCTATCCCTGCGTTATTCACTAAGATGTCTATGCCTCCCCAGGCTTTATCGATTTGAGAGAACATCTCACTGACCTGACTGGGATTGGAAACATCAGTCTGAATGGCAAGGGCTTCCTGCCCCTCTTTTTCTATCGTTTGTTTAACGTCTTGGGCTGCTTCTGGGTGAACAATATAATTCACCGCAACCTTTGCGCCAGAAGCCCCAAGCGCCAGGGCAACAGCTTTACCAATACCTGAATTTGCCCCAGTGACCAGGGCACGTTTGCCTTTAAGACTTATATTCATGTTTTACTCTTTTCGCTAACTTTAGGCATCTGTTAAAAAATAAGATGAGGGATGGACTCGAGTTCCAGGCTGTATTTGAAAACGTTTCTTTTGCTGCTTCATTCTCATGCTTCACAAACCCTTGTCAGTACTAGTTATCTAAGCAATAGATAAGCCCCTAAAATGTTAAGGGTTTTTCTTTCGTTTGAGCTTCTAAAAGTTTGAGGGTAAAACTCGAGCCCGCAGACCTTGCAGAATGAGCAGCAACAAGACCGCCATGTTTCTGGCGGTCTTGAACTGGTTTCTTGATTCGGCTTAACTTGCGGGCAGCGCTACAACATCATCAATGCTTATGAGATTTCCATTGTTGAAAACCATGGTTGGTGCCAGTGCATGGGCACTGCCTAAGGTGACACTGGACATGGTGTTTCCTCCGCTATTCCCTGAGAAGTGAATGGCGAGGTTTTGACCTTCCAGGGTAGGAAGCGTAGTGGTGCCGTTTAAGCCACTTGCCATGTAATAAAGGTCGTCTAAGGTAAAGGCCTTGGGTAAAACATGGTATTTGAGTAAAGCGCTTAAGGTGTCAGGACTGTTTACCAGATCATGAAAAGCGGTTTCGCCAGCAGCAGTGGCATAGACTTTAAAGGCCTGATCTGTAGGAGCGAAGAGCGTAAAACTGCCTTTATCAGCTAAGGCTTTATCCAGGCCTGTTTTTTGAAGTGCGCCAACCAGGCAGTTATAGCTTGTTTCAGGATTGCTGGCTTTAGCGTAACAGTTCGTGTCGGTGTTCGGATTGGTGGCATTGGCAGTGAGATAGCCCATGAGTGAGCCATTTTCCAGTTGCACTGCTTGAACATTTATTTGATCGCTGTCCTGGGCGAAACTTATACCCAGGCCAAAGAGAAATGCAGTAAATAAGAGAACAACACCTTTTTTCATTTTATACTTCCTTTTTTCAGATTCTCAGATTGATTTTGCCTAAGCTCACTTAGGTTTGGCTGAGATGGCTCAAGCTTAGGCTTATAGCAAAAAAAGGAAAATGATTCGAATCAATTTTCTTAAGGGACAGATGAGAAAGGCGGGTTTTATCAGGTGAGGAGGTGGCTTAACCTGAGGCTTAATTACAGCAAAAAACCAAATTTGGAAAAAGAAAGCGTAGACTTAAACTGTGATACCAGGAAAAACTGTAAGAGCAGGAAAACTACTCAAACTATCCCGTTATCTAAGCGGCAAGTGTATTGCGGTTATTATGCTAAAAACTGCTAGGGTCAGTTATGACAACTAAGCCTGCAAAAAAGGATAAGTCTGCAAATAAGAATTGGAAAGCCGATGTGGCCCGTCAGCCCACAGGCATTTTAGAGGGCAACTGCGTGACCTTAAAGGATGTGCGTAATACCAGATACCCAGCGCCTGGTGAACCCTATGAAGTGGTGTGGGAAACGCGGCAGTATCAACTCGAGCAACTCAAACGCCTCTGGTTTTTGGTAGAACCTTTTCATCCCAGCATAAAAGCGATTGCCCATACCTTTATAAGCTTTGAGTTTGAAGATGATTTTTTAGCTCTGTCGATTGAGGCGAGGTTGCGACAAGATCAGAGCTATTCGATTGCTCGAGGCTTTGTTGGTGCTTACGCGCTTACCTATAGCTTTGGTGATGAAAAAGACTTTATTGTGAGGCGTACCCAGTACCTCGAGCATGAGCTTTATCTTTACCCTTTGGTGACGCCACCCATGGAAATTCGCGCTCTTTTTCTAAATGTGCTGGCGAGTGCCAATGCTCTGATTGAGCGACCTCGCCGCTATAACAGTGTTTTAACCAACTGCACTAGCGCCCTGCGAAAACATGCCAATCAGGTGCGCCCTAGTAGCTTTCCTCCCTTTATCTGGGCCGATGTTTTGCCAGGGCGCTCGGACAAGGTGCTCTACCAAAAAACCTGGATAGATACGACTGTACCCTTTGAAAAACTGCGCGAAACCTATGCGATAAAAGATAAGGCTGAACGTTTTAAGGATGAGCCAGAGTTTTCCAGGCTGATTCGGCAACTCTGATTGGCTTAGCCAATTTTATGGGCTCGAGCTTGATAATAAATTCTATTTGTATTGCTTTAAAGTGAGAACCTATTTTGACAACATTTTTTGCTGAACGCAATGCGGCAATTTTCTCCTTGTGAACCTTTCTTTCATCGGCTAATTTCTAAAAAACTAAGGCTCGAGGTGTATTGTAATTTCTATGCTGCTTGTACAACCCTCGGAGATTTTTGTGGCTGGCGACGGAAAAGCTAGCTACCAGCTTTTAGATGTGCGCGCGCCCATAGAAGTTGAGCGTGGCGCCCTGCCGAATTCTGTCTTTGAACCTATATTGACAAATGAGGAACGTCATGAGGTAGGTCTATGTTACCGCCACAAAGGTCAGCAAGCTGCTATAGAGCTGGGTTATGAACTTACTACGCCCTATCTGCCAGAGCGCATAGCGGCGTGGCGCAAAGCCTGTGAAACCGCTCCCAGTGCCGTAATGTGCTGGCGGGGCGGCTTACGGAGCAAACTGACCTGTGAGTTTATTGCTCGAGGCGATGTTCCTAGAGTAGCAGGGGGGTATAAAGCCCTACGAAATTACCTGCTGAGTCAGCTCGAGCCCAGACTTAAAACCAAGCAGGTCAGTGTGCTAACCGGGCTTACTGGTTCTGGAAAAACGAATCTCCTCAGGGAGCTGAGGGGCCAAAGCTCGCAGCTAGACATACTGGATTTAGAAGCTGAGGCGCATCACCGAGGCAGTGCTTTTGGAAAACTGGATGCCCAACCAAGCCAGGCAAGCTTTGAAAACAGCATTGCCGTACAAATTCTTTTAAGTGGCCAAAACAGGCTTATCATCGAAGATGAATCCAGAGGGATTGGTCGCTTGCGGTTGCCCGGTGCATTGTATAAAGCCATGTCTTTTGCTCCCCTCATTCGTTTGGAAGCAAGCCTTAAAGAGCGGATGAATCACATCTTTGACGAATATGTCAGGTCCAGCACAGAAAGCCGGGGGCAAGTCAAAACGCAGCAGCACCTCGAGTCAGGTATCTTAAAGCTTTATCAGCGCCTGGGCTGGAAAACGGTCAAGCTTTGCCTGGAATCGCTTGAGGAAGCAAGGCAAAGCGGAAAATGGCTCGAGCCCTCCGCACACTATGTATGGATAGCCATTTTGCTAAACGAATATTATGACCCGCTTTACCAGAAGGCAATGAAGCAAAACGACCGACCTGTGCTGTTTTCTGGAACCTATCAGCAGTGTCTCGAGTATCTTGCTGGTTCTAACTAAGAGCAGGGCCACCCCTATAAGGTTCAGTCTTAGGGCGGCCCGGCATTATTAGATGAAGCTAAAGGCTAACTTGGCTTACTCAGATTTATAGACTTCAATTCCGCGTTTTAAGGCAGCCATATCAATATCGGTAGCAACAAAGCTTGCGCCAGCATCAATCGTTTTTTGAACAAATGCTTTATCTAACGCTAAAAAGCCAGGCGCTTTGCCCTGCTTCCTGATGCGCTCTATGGCACTGGTTGCCAGCTTTTGCACTTCCGGATGGCTGACTTGCCCTACATAGCCCATGCTGGCAGCCAGGTCAGCCGGGCCAACAAACATAGCGTCAATGCCTTCCACCTGAGCAATTGCCTCGATGTTTTCTACTGCTTTGACGGTTTCGATCTGAACAATTAAACAAATCTCGTCTCGGGCTTTTTGGGCGTAGTCACTTACCTCACCATAGGCGGTGGCTCGAGTAATCCCGGCAACTCCACGTATGCCTGCTGGTGGATAGGTCACACTGGCAGCCGCCAGTTTTGCCTCTTCTACCGTTTGTACATTAGGAATCATGATGCTCTGGGCGCCAAAATCAAGCAGTTTTTTTATTTCAACCGGGTTTAAACTGCTGACTCTAACCAGGGTCGAAATAGGAAAAGCTGCGGCTACTTGCAAAAGGTGATAGGTGGAAAAGTCACTGCTGGGTGAGTGCTCAGTGTCTATAAGCATCCAGTCAAAACCGCTCGATGCCAAGATTTCAACCACGGTGACGTCAGGTATGGTGCACCAGACACCCCGTTGCAATTTAAATTCGGCCAACCGCTTTTTAAACTGGTTTGTAGCTAAGTTAATCAAAACGAACTCCAATCGACCCTAAAGGACCATAATCAGCATAGATTACATCACCAGAGCTTATGTTGATAGGTCGCGTAAAAGAGCCGCAAAGCACTATGTCACCTTTTTTTAGACCATCCCCCAGAGGGGCAAGCTTGGTGACTAACCAGGCGATGCCCGCTGCAGGATGACCCATAACCGCAGCAGAAACCCCAGATTCTTCTATCGTGCCGTTTTGTGAAAGGGTGGCGCCTACCCAGCGCACATCAATATCAAAAGGACGAACCACTCGTCCGCCTAAAATGATGGCGCCAAAAGCGGCATTGTCGGCAATGGTATCTACAATTTGTCTGGGCACTTCGGTACGGTAATCAATAACCTCGAGCGCTGGTGTCACCAGTTCGGTTGCCCGCATGACATCATGAATCTGGCAACTTTCCCCCGATAAATCCTGGGCCATGATAAAGGCCAATTCGGTTTCAAGCCGCGGCCTGATAAATCTACCTGCTGGAATGATAGCGCCATCTTTATAAAGCGCATCATCCAGAATCAGCCCATAGTCAGGTTCGGTCCAGTTAGAAGCCATTTGCATGGCGCGGCTGGTCAAGCCTATTTTGCGGCCTACAATCTTGGCACCTCTGGCAATTCGTTCTTTTGCCCAGAGACGCTGCACTTCGTAAGCATCTTCGACTTGCATGGCAGGATAGGTTTTTGAAAGCTGCGGTATAACGACTCGAGTTTCTTCTGCTTTTATCAGGCTATCAGCCGCGGCCTGACGTTCTTGGTCACTTAGCATGGACAAACTATAAACTGGAAATGCTCAGGAAGGGCAGACTCGAGCCTAAAACTCAAGGCACAAACTGAATTGGCACACGCTCGGCACATGGCAATAGAAAAACCCAGCAGGCTAAAAACTTACTGGGTTTATATTTTGCGTCCTGGACGCACTATTTTATGGCGGGGGCAATAGGACTTGAACCCATGGCCTGTCGTTTTGGAGACGACCGCTCTACCAACTGAGCTATACCCCCAAGGGCGAGTATGAAGTATAGCAATGTTTTTTGATTCTGCCAAGAGTAGGTGACGCATGGGTAGGTTGCTTCACCTATTTACGCCTCAAGTTGTGCTATAAATTGTATAATAGCTATGTTTTCCAGGAGGAAACGATGGACCAGATTATGCAAGATACGATGAAATTTACGCCCGCAGGGGCTAGCAAAGCCAATGAACTGTTAGCACAGCAAAACAAGCAGGATGCCGCCATTCGTGTATTCGTCAAGTCGGGTGGCTGTAGTGGTTACAGTTATGGCATGGCAATTGATGAAAAAACCCTCGAGGGTGACCGCTTCTTTGAAGACCAGGGCGTTAAACTGGTAGTTGACCAGGCGAGCTGGCCGCTTTTAAAAGGTTCAGAAATTGACTATGTCGAAAATATGATGGGTGGTGGCTTTAATGTCGTTAACCCAAACGCGACCAGCTCATGTGGTTGTGGTCACTCATTCCGTACCGATGGGCAAGCCGCGCCAGATGGTGAAGGCTCGAGTAGCTGCCACTAGCAGACAAGCAAACCATCTAAACTCCTCTCTTTTAACTTAAGAGGGGGGTTTTTATTTTAGAGGTAATTTTGCCCCTAAGCATCTTGCATTGGTCAAAACTTGAATGCTTCCCTGAGCATGTAGCTCAGGCAGATGGTGGTTTTCTTATCTTTTACATCAGGACTTACGCAACTTAGACGAGTCCCATGTGAAGAATGGGAGAACGAAGCTGCTGTTTAATGTAATCGTCCAGTA
>JAGQHN010000092.1 GCA_020431825.1 Trueperaceae bacterium
TATCTACAATGAGCCTGAAATCGTCGAAATAGGCAGTCGCGCCAGTTGCTGAGAAATAAACATCTACAGAGGTATTACTCGAGCCTGTTTTAAAGGTAGCTGATTTAGTACCATATGCAGTGCTGCCAAAAGAAACATTAAATTCTTCCCCACCGTAGCTATGTACGCCAATTTGGGTCAGGTCTGCAGCATTACTGGTTTTGCCCCAGCCGATTAACGTATAGGTTGTGTTGGGCTTAAGGCCGGTAATCGTAAAGCCTGCACTGCCCCAGGGGTTAAGTTTTAGACCCCAGGAACCACTGCGGCGGGCCGTACTACGACTGCCATTGTTAAACCACCAATCGCTACCCAAAGTACTTTCAAAACCTGGGTTGGGAAAGAGGTTTGGAGAAGTAGTATAGCGGCTGTTAGGTTCTGTCCAACCTGAGATGCTGCGCATTAAGTTGGCAATGTCAAGGATGCCTTCACCGATAGAGCCTTGACTTAGCTTGCTATCATTTTTGTTCCAGTAATCAAAGGAATTGTAGGTACTTAGACGCAGAGCTTCATAAAGCTGAGCTTTGGCTATGCTGGAAGCGTCAGCATAGGCAAGAGCCAGTGCACCTGAAACAACGGGGGCAGAAAAGGAGGTGCCTTTAAAATAACCTTTTTGGTTGCCTGGGTATGCGCTATAGTTTTTTTCACCCGGAACACTGACCATGAGCCCATTGCCGTAGCTGCTAAAGCTTGATAGATAATTGTTATTGTTAATACTGCCAACAGCAATCAGAAAGGGGTGGATGCCATCCCAGTAAGCATTTTGAGCTGGATAAGTGGTTGAATTTAAGGTTCCGAAATTACCTGCAGAGGCGACAACATAAACCTCTTTGCTTTTGGCATATTGTAAGGCCTGTTGTAAAGCATAGGAATAGTCAACTGAACCCAATGAAACGTTGATGATTTTGGCACCCGAATTAACAGCGTGGTAAATCGCGCTGATAACGTCATCCAGATCCCCTTTGCCATCACTATCTAAAACCCTTAAGGGTAAGATTGTAGCTTTGGGGGCAACCTGTAAAATCAAGCCTGCAACGGCAGTCCCGTGACCGTAACCTTTACCGTTTGAAGCGCCTTCGAGAGGTAAGTTATCACCATCGATATAGTCGCGCCATAGACTGCTTGAAGCGAGACGACCACTAAACAAGCTGTGATTTTTATCAATCCCGGTATCGATGACAGCTACCATGACACCATTGCCATAGTTACGTGATAAGTAGTGAGCTTGTCGCAAATTAACCTTGTCCCAGAGGGCATTGTTTTCTGTGGGTGCAGGTACGGGCTCACCGCCTGCCCAGGCACTCCAGCCGCTGGCCCAGGAGCTCCAGCCACCTGCCCAGGCACTCCAGCCACCTGCCCAGGCAGAAAAGCCAGAGGCGTTTACGGGTGAACTAAAACGGTCTACATTGCTTTCGGTTGATAGCGTGCTTAATTCAGCGGCCTCTTTGCTAAAGCCAAGCATAGCAAAGCCAGCTTCCTGATCAAAGATAAAGGCTTTGCCACCATGCATCGTTTCAATGGCGCTTTGCGAATCATCTGCTGTAATTTTTACACTAGCTACATAATCAAAACTTGTATTAGTTGGGGGGGGAGCTGTATTGCTACAGGCTGCCAGGAGTAAAAGGAATAGCCCTAGCAGAATGAGTCGAAGAGGACGAGAGATGGTGAAATGCACGATGAGACCTCCAAAGTCGGTTGCGCTACTAGCTCACTGCTTTCTAGCGCCCAGATTGACAAAAGCAGGTCAAAGCTTCTTGGAGCATACAGACTATTTAAAATAGTCCTTTAGCAATTTAGATAGTAGCGAGTTAATTCTTACATTTTTCTCACACAGCGTGGAACTTCAGATTCGGTTCAGGAAAACTTCAGGATGACTTAAGTCAAAAGTTTCATACTTTAAGCAAGAAAGGTTTAGGAGGTAAACGATGCTTAGGCAACTAGCGGTAGGACTTATTTTGTTTTTAGGGATGGCTTTGGCGATAGATATTAAAGATGGAGGTCAGTTAGAGCTAAAAACCGAAGAGGGTAGTTTGATTGGATTAGGTAGTCGTGAAAATGACGAACTCGAGCTAAAAGTGCTTATTGGGGTCAGTGGCCCTTTAAAGCTCGAGTTGCGCAACACTGAGGGTAAGCCTGAAGTATTTAGTGCTCTACTTGATGATAGCGGGCGTTTATTGGTTTTTGAACTTGATACCTGGGTAGATCTGGGAGAACTGTTAAACTCAAAGGGCATAGAATTTAAGCTCGAGCGTGAAGATAGCATTTCGCTTGATCTTAATGACAGTAGCGGCAAAGATGATGCTAAGGACGATTAAGGTTGGGCTCGGTTTTATGAACGTGCAGGTATAAGTTAACGTGCAAGTATAAGTTTGAGGTAGTCGCATTGGATAAGGTATGAAGTTTGGTTGGCTAAAGTGGTCAGGAGAAATGAAGCGCTGGAGCGGGCGACATTGCTTTTTTAAGCTACTGATTCTGGCCCTCATGTTAGGGCTTAGCATGGCAGCTGCATTTGACCCTAAAGAGGGTACAGAGCTGGTACTCACCGATAGTTCAGGGGAGACCTTACTGGGTTACGGTTTTGTTGAAGGGCGACAGCTGACCATTGATATTTCTGAGTTGCCTGCTGATTTTCTTATTCTGGTGCTTAATCCTGATGGCAGTTTTGAAACCCTGACCGCCAGTAATCAGGAAGGGAATATAGAGCTCGAGCTGGCCTCAGGAGAACGCGCCCTCCTTGATGCCTGGCTGGCTAATCAAAATGTGGCCTATCACGTGAATCATATTCGCTCTGATGATCTGAATGAAAATGATGATAGCAGGGGCAAAAAAGAAGATCAGAAACCCTCTGGGGACAGTTCTCACAATGATGATAAGCGAGATGACTCTGATAAGCCTGAAGACCGCGTAGACAATAACGATTCGGGATCAAATGACTCTGAGGATAGTGACTCCGATAAGAAAGATGACCGCCCTGAGGACCGGGGTGATGAAGACCGTAGTGGCAGCGATCAGGGACAAGATGACGGTGAAGATAGAGAAGACAGGGGTGATGATAAGGGCGATGACCGCGGTGACGATAAAGGGGATGACCGTGGTGATGATAAAGGCGACGATAAAGGCGATGACCGTGGGGGCGAAAAAGGAGACGAGCATTCTGATCGGGTCGAAAAGCGCTAGGTTACAGCTTACTAGTTTGGTACCGCCGAGCTTATGTCTGGGGCTTATTTGTTGCTTATTTACTGCCTGCGTACCTGCAATAACAGGTCGGCAGGTGACCGTTTTTGTCAGATCAGAGCGTTTTGGTAGCCTGACCTTTTCAGAAGAGGCAAAATCTGCACTTATGCTGTCTGCGCTGAAGGAAAATAGTGTCAGAGACCTTCGTCAGGCAGTTCCGTTTCAGTTGCTGAGTGGTGACGCAGAACTTTTGTCCGCGGTAGCGCTTTATCAGGTGGATGGTCGCGAAAGACCACCTAAGCTTAAAGCAGGTTATGAGTTTGAATTTGCCTACAGGGACGTGCAGAAAGTGAGACTTCGTAATGAACTGACCGGGCTCGAGGGCGTAATCTCGTTAGGAACGGATACTCCCTGATGGCGCAGATACTTATTATTGAAGATGACGAACGGTTGGCGTCTATGGTCGCAGGCGAGCTCTGGCAGGCTGGCTATCAGGTTGCACATGCAAGCCTTGGTGCTGAGGGCTTATTTCTGGCGGAAACGCAAAGTTTTGATCTGATTGTTCTTGATCTGAATCTGCCAGATATGGACGGTATAGAAATTGCTGAGCAACTTTCAGATAAGTCTGCCAGCATCCTTATGCTAACTGCCAGAGGCGATGTGGAGAGTCGGGTCCAGGGGCTTTATGCGGGTGCCAGTGATTATATGACCAAGCCCTTTAGCACGCAGGAATTGCTGGCACGTATTCATGTGCGTTTGCGTGAGCGCAGTCAGGATGAAAGTCTTTGCTACGCCAACTTAAAGCTTGAGGAAGCCTCGAGTAGTTTAAACATTCAGGAGCATAGTTTTGTTCTACCTGAACTCGAGTTCAAGTTGCTAAAACTGCTTTTATCCCATCCTAATCGTCTCTTTTCCAAGGAAGCCTTAGAAGCGCAACTTTATGGGGGGCTTATGCCGGGTTCAAACACCATAGAGGTTTTTGTTTATAACCTGCGCAAGCGCATTCGTGATGCTGGTGGGGCCGACGTCATTAAGACCGTAAGGGGCAAAGGCTATATGGTTCGTTAGGCATGCTGCGTTTTCGCCTGAGCCTGCTGCTTATTTTTAGCCTTTTATTAACGATTGTAGCCTTTGGATTTCTGGCAGATTCGCTTTACTACCGCCTACAACTGGGGCAAGCAGAGCGCTTTTTAGAAAGAGATCTGGCTCGAGTCCAAACGCTGGTTGAAAACTCGACCTTGGGAACTCGCTTTGTCGAGAGCGACCGGGCTGACTACCGCCTGCAATTTGTCTCGAGCGCAGGTCAGGTAATCATTCCTTTAGGGGAAGAAGTCTTGCCCTTTTTCACCAGTCCAAGTCTGGTCAGGCTGGACGCACAACCTTATCTGGTGGCATCCTTACCGTGGCGTTTACCCAGTGGCAATGTAAGGGGTAGCATTCGTCTGGCGCTGGATGTGAGTGAAATCTGGGCAACCAGGCGCATTCTTTTTAATAGTTTGGCGATGAGCGCTGCGGTCATTGTTGCCCTGGCGCTTTTTCTTAGTTTGAGCATATTGCGCAGGGCGCTTACTCCCTTACAACTGCTGGCTACAAAAGCTGAAGCGATTGACCCGGCAAAGCCAGAACTCACCGTTTATGATGGACCTAACGACGAAGTGGCTACGCTGGCGAAAGCTCTTGACCGCACGCTGGCAGCTATTCGCGAACGGCAGGAAGCCGAGCGAGATGCGCTGGCAGAGATTGCTCATGAACTCGCAGCACCCTTATCAGTGGTTGCCGGTCAGCTAAGCACGCTGGCGCAGGAAAAGAGTGAAGATAGTCGTTTTGTGGCTGCAAGAGACGCTGCCAATGAGTTGCTTTATACCTCGCAGGACTTACTAACGCTAGCCAGAGGAGAACTCGAGTTTGATCTGGAATTGGCTGCTCTTGATCTAGGTGACATTGCTAGAAAAGTCGCTAAGGAATACCCAGGTGTACAGCTAGAAGGAGAAAGCGCTGAAGTGCTTGCCAGCGAGGAACGCATGACGCAGGTGGTTCGGAATCTGGTTAGAAATGCGGTGCAGGCCTGTGGTCAGACCTGTCTGGTGAAAATAAAACTCGAGCAGGATAGTCAGACCGTTAAGCTTCATGTAATTGACCAGGGACCAGGCATAGATGAGTATATGCAAAAGCGTATTTTTGAACGTTACTACAGTAAGAAGCGTGGAGGTACGGGTGTTGGTCTGGTCGTTGCCAAAAAACTGGTTGACCAACACGAAGGTAGTTTAAGCCTGAAGTCGGAACCGGGAAAGGGCAGCTGTTTTACCATTAGTCTGCCAAGTCTCGAGTCCTACCTTTAAGAAACTGTTTTAAACTAAGCTATGCTTGATCTTATAGCTCTGGCTGCGGCAGTGCAGCAAAGGTGGTCTGCTCGTCCAAGTGCAAAAGCCCAAGGCTATATCGGACAGTTTTTCGAAACCAGCCTGTTAAAGACCAAGATAAGTGCCAAAGTGCAGGGAAATCATGGTGTATACCGTGTTTCTCTTGCCCTAAGAGGCAGTGAATTGGAAGCCAGGTGTAGTTGCTATATAGGTGCAGATGGCTACTGCCACCATGCAGAAGCTCTGGCCCATAGCTTTTTGAGCCAGCCTGAAATGTTCAGAGAACAGAAAGAAGTGAAGGCTGAGAAAATTAGAACGCTAGATGATTTGGAAGCCTACCTCCAGGGCATTACTTTAGATGAACTGCTAAAGCAACTCAAGGCAAAAGGTATTAGCCAAAAAGCTCTGGCTAAAAGCATCGGGATGAGTACCCAGCATTTGGCTGCGGTAAAATCCAGTGAGCTAAAAAACCGCTATTTTCATGAATTGGGTGCTACAAAATTGGCCTGCTTATGGGTGCTCGAGCATTTGACGAAAGCTTAAGAAGCAAGCTCTTCCAGCACGTTTTGCAGTGCAGCAATATCACCCTCATCGTTATAAACATTGGTTGAGACGCGTAGAGCTGTGCCGCGCACGGAAGCGTAAATATTCTTTTCAAGCAGCCAGGCTTTTAACTGTTCCAGGTCAACATGTCTGGGTAAACGCAGGCCAAAAAGATGCCTTGCCCGGTATGCTTCGGCTTCAACCCCATAACCCAGGGGCTCTAAGGCAGCAATAAAGTCTTTGGTAAGCCCCTCGCAATATGTTTGTATGCGTTCTGGTTGGCGGTCCAGGACATCCTCGAGGGCAGCTTTAAGCATGGGCATCAGGGTAAAATTGCTGCGTTCGCCAACATCATAGCGGGTCATGCCTGGCGAGTATTCATCTTTATAGTCCACCAGGCCACTAAAGTTGTCGCTGTCTTTACGGGTAATCCAGTTTTCTTCCAGGGGTTCGCCCTTGTCAAAACGCTCACTATAGTAGGCACAGCCAATACTGTATGGGCCCATCAGCGTTTTATAACCCGCGACAATGAGGGCATCCGGCTGAAGTCTGGCGACATCAAAGGGAAGAGCGCCTACCGATTGTGTTGCGTCAATAATGAGAGCTGCGCCGACTTCGCGTGCCCGTTTAGCAATAGCCTCGAGGTCAAAAAGGGTGCCGTCCGTCCAGTGAACATGACCTAGAGCAACCACAGCAGTTGACTTATCTATAGCCGCAAGAATGCGCTCGTTCCAGTCTTTGCCGCGCTGATTACCCGCAGCTGGCTTAATTGTTTTTAGCTCAACCCCTTGTTCTTTGAACTTGCGCCAGCTATAGACATTGCTGGGAAACTGCTCATCTAACAGGATGATGCTTTGCCCGGCCCTTAGCTTGAGATTCTTTGCTGCAGTGGCAATGCCATAAGAAGCCGCCGGAATAAAGGCAATGCGCTCAGCCGGGGCATTAACCAGCTGACCAAAAAGGGCTCTTACCTCGTCGGCCTCAGTAAAAAAATCTGAAGGATTTAAAGCTGTTGGATTAGATTTGCGTAAAACCCCGGCAATTCCTGCGGCTTCCACCCGTTTGGAGAGAGGGGCCATGTAGGCACAGTTAAGGTAATGGACGTTTTGAGGTAAAGAGAACTGATCTTTTTGGCACTCGAGCGCTTTTTTGTGAGCTGTGGTTTGCTGCGTCATAGTTTGCATAGTATGCACCGCCTTATGCAGCTAAGTTTACGCTTTTCCAGAGGGAAAAGGTGTGGTGTAGTTTGGCGTATTGCTAGCGCTTTAAGGCAAGAACCACTATACCCGTGCCAACGAGAGCGATGCCCAACCATTCTCTTGCGACAGGCCGCTCACCTAAAAAGACAAGGGCGAAGAGAGCGACCAGTACCACGCTCAATTTATCCACCGGTGCCACCTTAGAGGCGTCACCAAGCTGTAAGGCTCTAAAATAGCAAAGCCAGGATGCGCCTGTTGCCAGACCTGAGAGCACCAGAAAAAGCCAGGTTTTTGACTTAAGCGCAAAAGGATTGGTCCATTTTTTGGTAAAGAGCACAAAGGCTGTGAGTACCAGAACGATGATAAAGGTTCTAATAAGTGTAGCAAAATCAGAATCAATGCCTTTTAAGCCAAGTTTGGCAAAAATTGCTGTTAGAGCAGCAAAAACAGCAGAAAAAAGGGCCCAGTAAAACCAGGGATTTGTTGTCATGAAGGTAGCCTAACGCCAGAGCGCTAAAGAAACGACCTTTAGCCAGACATTGCTAGGGCTCCAGTCTCAAATTATATTTGTATTCTGGTTGAGCTACTTTCCCAACTTCTTTAGCTGCATCTGACTTCATCCCTGAGATCCCTAAAAAATATAAAGGTCGGATTAGGAGAGACTTGCCTCCACTACCCAGATGGCGCAAAAAAAGGCCCCTGGTTACAGGGGCAATTTGGGGAGGGAATGAAAAAACGTTCGTTTGGCTTGGCTCGCCTATCACGAGCTGGGGATAGAGTAATGCGTGAATGTTAAGGGGAGGTTAAAAGCTAAACCTTTTGCAAAAGTTCATTTTGATAGTGACGTTTACTGGTCTAGAAGTTGCTCAGTTGATACTTTCGCAAGAAGTCTACTAAGTCTTTATAGCTAACAAGTAAAGGGCGGGTTTAACCCGCCCTCGTTTTATGCTAAGGAGAACTATGGCAAGCCCCGACCTCTTTTCGTTAACTGCAAAAGAACTCGAGCCCCTGCTTGATAAGACGCTTCCGCTGCTGCCAGATTTGGAAAAACTGCGTTCACAAACAGCGCAGCTGGCTCTTAGTCCGCAAACCAAACATGTGCTTGGCAAAACTGAAGCGCTCATGCCAGACATACGTCAGATACCGCAAACGAGCTATACCCATTTTCGTTATTATCAAAAAAATGGTGACCGCTCGAGCTATGAAAAACCCTATTTTGAAAAGCGTACCCGGCTGGCAGCGGCGGCCTTGCGACTCTTTTTAAAACAGGATGAGAGCTACCTAGACCCGCAAGTCGGCCCCTATCAAACGGATTTAAAAGATGTGGTTCAGAATTATCTCTGGAATATCTGCGAAGAGAGCAACTGGGTTTTACCTGCTCATGAGTACCGACCCATTGATCTGTTTTCTGCCGAGACGAGTTTTGTTCTGGCTGAAACCTTAACTTTGCTAGATGATGTCCTAGATGGTGAAGTCAAATTGCGCGTGAGGCGCGAAATTGAGACCCGTACCTTTGAGCCCTATCTCAAGTGGTACCCCATGATGGGCTGGTATGACGGGACGAATAACTGGAATGGGGTCTGTAACAGTTCAGTAATGGCCAGCTTTTTGCATCTCTGGCCCAATACGGGTCTGGTGGCTGAAGCCCTTGCCATTGCGCTTGGAGGGTTGCGTATTTTTCTTGATACGGCGTTTGAAAGTGATGGTAGTTCTACCGAAGGTGTGGCTTACTGGCACTATGGTCTGATAAATTTTGTAGCTCTTTCTGAAATGTTGCGGGCTTGCACGCAGGGCAAACTGGACCTGCTTGACTCAGAGTACATGCGCAAGATTGCGGCCTATCCAGCCAAAATGCAGCTTTCGGGTCAGTATTTTGCCAGCTTCTCAGATTGTGATGAAACGGTCGAGTTTAACCCGGGCATTATCTGCCGTCTAGCCGAGCGAACGGGAGAAAATTCGCTCTCTAATCTGCTGGCACAACCAGTAGACCCTGGCTCAGACTGGCGTCTAACCATGATGCTTCGTAATCTTTTGTGGTGGGATGGCAAGCAAAACGAGCAAGCTACTATAGAAGATGCTGTTTTGCCTGTGGGTGCAACTGCAAAACTAACAGGCAAGACAGCCAAAGGTGCGCCGATTGTCGCTGCAATAAAAGCCGGGCATAATGCCGAAAATCATAACCAGAATGATATTGGCAGTTTTCTTATTCATGTGGCAGGCGAAAATTTGCTGACTGACCCAGGGCGTGGTTTATACAACAAAGCCTATTTTAGCCCTCAGCGCTACAACAATATTTTTGCTAATTCCTATGGTCACAGTGTTCCGCAAATTGCCGGACAGTTGCAGCAAGCAGGCAGAGACTTTAAAGGTGAGCTTTTAGAAACGGATACTGACTCTGAGACAAAAGTTGCCATTGTTGAGTTTTCAGGTGCTTATGACGTAGATAGCCTCGAGCGCCTGGAGCGCAAGCTTTCATTGGCAAAAAATGGCGTAATCTGGCTCGAGGATAGGTTTGTTTTGAATGAGCGTTTGTCAGTGCAAGAAGCTTTTATAACCTGGGGTGAGGTTGCGTTAAAAGGAAATGTAGCTACCATAGCGGGCAAAAAGCATAGTTTAAAGCTAAGTATCGAAGCGCCAGAAAAGGCTGTCTTTGCCCTGGAAGCGCTTGAAGAAGCAAGCCGGGAAAACTGGAAAGAGGAAATTCTAAAACGTTTGACGTTCAGCTTGGCTGAAGGGCAAGAAATGTCAGCTCGAGTGCGCATAGAGGTGCTGGACTAAGCTATGTCTGACCCCTTTACTCATGCGGAAGCCCTGAGTCTCTGGTCACGAATGGTGGCAGGTTGGGCTAATTCACTGGACTCGAGTGGGGCGCGCACGCTTATAGAGGGCATTCCTAACTACGCCGATGCAGGTGGGTCTTATGAGGGCGTCACGCGTATGCTCTGGGGCCTGGGCGGCTGGCTCTCCCAGCCGAGGGAGACCAGGCTCGAGTGGCGAGGACAAAACTTTGATACGGCTTCACTGACAAAACAAGCGCTGCTGGCTGGAACAAACCCCGAATCTTTAGGCTACTGGGGAAAGGCTGCCCTGCGCGGAGAATACGACCAGCGAACCGTAGAGTCGGGTCAGGTCGCTTTTGCAACCTGGCAAAGTCGGGAAAAAATCTGGGAAACGATGACGCTGGCCGAGCAGGGAAAGCTGATTCGGTGGCTCGAGACTTTTTCTCAAAAGCCCACCATCTGGCGCAGTAATTGGGCGCTTTTCTGGCTCCTGAATCATGCTAGTCGCAAGGCGCTCGGCGCTAATTTTGATCAGAGTCTGATTGACTCTGTGCTCGAGTATATGGACGGCGTTTACTGCGGAAACGGCTGGTATGACGACGGTGCTAAACGCGGCGTTAACCATTTTGATGACTATAACTACTGGGTCTTTGCTACACATATTCTGGCCTGGGCGCAGTGTGATGGGGATACACAACCTGCCAGGCGAGATGAACTTTTGGGGCGCATTCAAGAAAGCATGGAGCACTATCCGTATTTTTTTGCAGCAGACGGTGCCTACACCGAGTATGGACGCAGTCTGTCCTACAAATTTGCCCGTCTGGCAGCGCCACTCTGGGCCTATAAACAGGGGGTTTGGCCGCACTCGCTGGGCATGCTCAGGCGCCTTGTTGGTCGGCACATCCGCTGGTACCTTGACCGGGGAGCGCTCAGGGCAGATGGCACTTTGCGGCAGGAACTCACGGTTGAAGGCAGCCCTGAAGTTCGTGAGACCTATATAGCAACAGGCTCGAGCTACTGGGCCATGCTGGCATTTGGCGCTCTCTGGAGTTTGCCTGATGATGACCCCTTCTGGACAGTAGCCGAAGAGCCATTACCAGCCGAGCAGGATGACTTCAGCAAAGTCTTTGCCGAACCGGGCTGGGTTCTTGTCGGTACCAAGCAAAATGGGCAGGTGCAGCGGTTTAATGCGCGCAGTGAAGGGTATTTGAGCAAATACAATAAATATCTCTACGCAAGCGTTGCCCCATTTAATATAGGTCTGGTCGATGGTCAGGCCAGTCCTGACAACATGCTTTGCCTGAGTGATGGTGAAAGGTTTGGACATAGAACCGGGAATAGCGCCAGTAGTGTAGGTGAACCGGGCTGGCTCCGGATGGCTTATGACCAGACACTAGGAGGTGGCAGTCACAGCATAGATACGGTCATCATTCCTCGAGGTTCCTGGCATCTCAGAGCGCACCGGGTCAGACTTGACCCAAACACCAATATGCCAATAAGTGCCGTAGAGGGCTCATCTCCTCTCGGCTATGTCACAGCCGCGCAGCCCGCGTCAAAAAGCGATAAAGTAGCTTTTTGGGAAGAGGCTTCGCTAGACGAGCGAAGCGTTAGTATCCTGGGCTTTCGTGGCTATGATGGACAAAAACGAGCCTCGAGCTGGCAAGGTCGAAACGATCTAAACAGTGTTTATGCAAATTACATTTTACCTATTATGACTGTTTCGCAGCTCGAGCCCGAACATGAGCTAATTTGCCTGGTAGGGTTTATGGGAGGTGCAGAGTTGGCTCGCGTGGCCAGGACTATAGCTAAGGCAGAATGGCTCGAGGATGGTACGTTTGTGCTCGAGTTTAAAGATGAGGCGAGAATTAACGTTGCTCCGCTTAAGTATTAGGAATTGCAAGCTCGAGAAAAGGCTCGAGCTTTTCCCTTACTCCTTGAGGAATCGGTTCTGACGATTGTGTTTGATAGTTAAAATGGACTACAACAGAGTTCACTTTTGCGGCTATTTCGCCATTGGCAATGACATCCTGGTACAGCGTGATGCTGCTGGTACCAAGCTTTTTGACAACGGTGCTTACCGTGATTTCATCCAGAAATTTAACTTGCTTAGTAAAGTCAAGACTGAGGTGGGCTAAGATTACATTGTCACCCAATCCGGCAATCTCTTTCAAGAAAATAAGGCGGGCGTATTCTACATAAGTGGCGTAGGTCGCGTTATTGATATGTCCAAAGCCATCCGTATCGTTGAAACGGGTTTGAATGGGGGTAAGATAGGGCATTTTCTAAACTTATCATTCCATAATTGGGCGGCTAGTAAATTGCTGGACTTGGCAGTAAACTCATGGCGTAGATGGCAATATATTTGAAATTGCTGGGTTATCCAACCTTAGTAGTGGATGACAAAACCTTCGTTTTACCTGAGGATAAACGAGGGGCGCTGCTGACCTACTTAGCTTTTCAGGGAGACTGGGTAGGGCGAGAACAACTTGCTTTTTTGTTTTGGTCAGATACCAGTAATAGCATTGCTCGTACCAATTTGCGACAACTAATAAAGCGAACCAAACAGCTTGCTTACACGACTAATTTGCAACTCGACGACCAGCGAATTTGTTGGAATCTAAACTCGGATCTTGCTGAGTTTAGGCAGGCACTGGCGAAGCATGACTGGCTCGAGGCCTTTCAGTATTATGACCAGCCTCTTTTGCAGGGATTTTTGCCGCAAGATTGTCCGGAATTTGGGGCCTGGTTAGAACTCGAGCGAGACGCTTTAAAACTGAGTTGGCGGGAAGCAGCCCTTAAGGTAGCAGACAACTTGGCCAGAACAGAACGGGCTGCTGAAGCAACAGCGCTTTTATTTCAAGCCTGGCAGCTTGATAATTTTGATGAACGCCTGCTACAAACCTATCTGAAACAAGCTTATGCGGCAGGTCGAAAAAAAACTGCCTTATCGGCTTTTGAAACTTTTAAAGAGAGATTGCTTAAAACTTATGAGATAGATGTCAGTGATGAGACAGCGGAGTTAATCAGGATGATTGAAAGTGATCAGCTTAGCCTGGAAACTAAAGCACCCTTAGCAGGAATGTTACCCAAACGTAAACGCAGCCTTTTAATAGGTCGTACTCGAGAGCTTGGTGAGTTGAAAACTTTGCTTTCGCAATCTGAGTGCCAGGTACTTTGTATTAGTGGGCAAGGTGGAATTGGTAAAACCAGCTTGGCGCTCGAGCTTGCAGAACAGCTCCTACCTGACTTTGAGCATGGTACTTACTTTGTTTCACTGGCCAGTATTCAGCAGCCAGAGCAGATGGTTACTGTTATTGCTTCGGCCTTTTCCTTTCAATTTTTTGGTAGAGCCGACCCTAAAGAACAGCTTGTTAACTATTTGCGAAATAAAATTTTGCTTCTGCTTATTGACAACTTTGAGCATGTACTGGAATCAGCGAGCATTCTTATACAGCTTTTAGAAGAAGCGCCAGGACTGAAGCTGCTGATTACTTCAAGGCAGGTTCCTGAAATCCCTGACTTGTGGCCTTTTACTTTAAATGGGCTTTCTTATGAAAAGGCAGATTCAGATGCAGAACAGCTATTCATTGAGCTTGCGCGCAAACAGCAACCACGTTTTCACTTAGATGAGGAGACTCGAGCAACGATTCAAAAAATATGTCAACAGGTAGAGGGCTCTCCACTCGCTATTGAACTTGCTGTTGCCTGGACTCGAGAATTAAGCTCGCAGGAAATTTGGGGGCAACTCGAGCGTAGTCTCGAGCTGTTAACGCGCGATGGGCAAAGGCAACATGACAATATGAGAGCTGTCTTTGGAAATTCCTGGCAACTACTTTCACCAGAGCAGCAAAACCTGCTGGCAAAACTTTCAATATTCCGGGGTGGTTTTACCAGTGACGCAGCGATAACAGTAGCCGATGCAACGCCCTATTTACTTTTGAGTTTGCAAAACCGCTCCCTTATTTCTAAAAATGAAACAGGGCGCTACCACATGCATGAAATAGTAAGGCAGTTTGCCGAGGAAAAACTCAATGCATTGGTCGTTGAGCCTGACAGTTATAGTCGTTATGCCAGTTATTTTGCTGAGTTCCTGGCAAAGCAAAGCAAGCAGGAAAATTTGGGTCACTGGGATAAGGTCAAAGAAAACATTGCATCTGAAAGCGCAAACGTTCGTACCGCTTGGGACTGGTCACTGCGCCAGCGTGTCTGGGAAAATATCTCAAAAGCTTTGTTCGGCTTTTCTGCTTATCTTATCGCTCGAGGGCTCAATTATGAAGGTAAGCAGATTTTTGGAAAACTACTCGAGGTACTTGAGTCCAACCATGACGAAAAGTTGCTTAAAGCAAGAAACCAAGCGCACCTAGGCGCTTTTTGTCGCATTTTAGGAGAAACAGACAGAGCGCAGACCCTGATAGAAGCGAGTCTGCCCATTCTTGAAGCAAACCATCATGTGGAAAGTTTGCTTTTTGTTTATCACACACTGGGCATTTTATGGGTCAACCTGGGGGATTACGTCCAGGCTGAATTCTGGTTTCAGCGCAGTTATAACCTGTCTGAAATTGAGGGGCATAAACCAACTCTTGCTAATGCTCTGGCGAGCTTGGGTAATATCTGTGTGGATAGGGGAAAATCTAACGAAGCGTTAAGCTATTACCAGCGTGGTCTCAACATAGCTGAAGAACTGGGTAATCAACAGACTATTGCACATCTTCTCTTTAACAAAGGCAATGCTCTTTGGGAACTGGGAGACAAAGCGGCTGCTGAGGTGCAAGTCCAACGAGCGAGTCAGCTTGCTAAAAATATTGAGCACTGGCCCCTTTACACAGCAACTTTAGCCAATCTTGCCGAAATGAGCTTTGCACGTGGCGATTATGTAAATGCCAGCAAGTTAAGGCAAGAAAGCCTCTCTCTGGCACGGCGATTGGGTGACCGTCGGAATGAAGCTATGGATATTGTCATGCTGGGCTATGACGCCTCTAGACTAAGCCGGGCTGACATTGCACGGCAGCATTTTCTCGAGGGTCTGCGCTTTGCTCATGCCATCAATCTTAAAGGTACAGTGCTGGACGCGCTTATTGGTTTGGCAGAACTTGACCTTCTGGCACTAAATGCTGAGGCCAGTCTGCCTGCGCTGGTATTTGCTACCAATCATCCTTCAACCTTAGCTGAAGCGAGAGAACGCGCTGTACAACTTTTACAAACGGCAGAGAAACAGGTTTCTGCTGCCACCTCTGATAGCATACGCCAGCAGGTACAGAAGCTCGAGCTAGACCAGCTTGTTTCCCAGGTGCTGAATATCAATAGTTAGCTGATTTTTCGCATCACGCTCACGATACGCCCTACCAACTAAACTCAAAACTGTGAGAAAGTCTCAAGTCACCCATGGCTTTATTGTGCGCCTGGAAGAAACTGATCAGGGGCGTCTTATCACAGTGCAGGATTTAAAAACAGGGGAAAGGCTCGAGTTTGAGTCTTGGGAGGAACTTGCGCGCTGTTTACATCTAAAAACGTTTGGAATTCCTGAAAACCTAAAAACCCAATAACGCGTCACGCTCGCATCACGCCCCTTTACTTAAGGTTGCTCCATGAAACCTTGGAAAGGAAAGGAATAGGCATGAAATTTGGAAAATGGTCGGGCCTTATTCTTGCTGTTGGCTTTGTGCTGGGAGCTTGTGATTTTTCAAAAGATAAAATACTGACAAGTGATGTTGTTCGTATTGAGATCAATCCTGGAGCAGCATTATTTACTCAGGCAGGAGAAAGCAAAAGCTTTACTGCTCAGGCATTTGATAGTAAGGGAAATCTGGTGGATGCTGATATAAGCTGGTCATCCACAGATCCTGGGCAGGTTCAGGTCGATGCTGATGGCAGGTTAACAGCACTTAGCAGTCTGGGTGCAACCCAAATTATCGCCGAGGCAGAAGGTGTGAAATCTTTGCCAGCAACGATCTTAATTGCCAAACCCGCACCCGATGCCATCTTGATTTCTGATGACGTGGTGATCGGTAAGCCTGAAGACCTTAATCCTGACCAGGCTCCAAAATTAGGAGCGCAGTATAAAGTCATTCTTAGCACACCTTCAGCACCGGCACCAGGTAAAGTGCTGATAGGCACAGGGGGCAAGGCGGTTGCTGGCAGGGTGGTTTCTGTAAATCCGGTGACTTCAGGATTTGAAGTGATCCTCGAGCGCCGCCCGGTTACCGAGATTTTTGAGCAGCTTTCGGTAAATTTGCAGGGTTCGCTGGCAAATGTTCAACCCGATTTCAGCGCCACAGTTCAACCCACGCAGATACAAAGGTTTTCTGACGGTGGCATTCAGCTTTCATATGCCCTGACACAGCTCGAGCCACAGGCAGCACTGGAAAAAACTGTGGGACCTTTCAAATGTAAACTGGATGCGGAATTTGAACTGACAGATAAAGCCATTCAAGTCGCAATAACACAAAGCTTAAATTTCGATTTTGTACTGAACATAAATGCTTCTGGAGTTGAGCAGTTGCGCATTAAAGCCGAAGGCTCGCTGGCGGCTTCTGTCAGTGGGGGCGTGGTTTTTGGAGGTCTGGGTACCCTCGAGGCTGTTTGCAAGGCCAAGCTCTTCAGTCTGCCCATTCCCGTCAGTGGGCCATTAGCAGCTATTCTTAGCCCGGTTGTGCCCATTGGACTAAAGATGAATGCCAAAGGTGAACTCAAAGTTGTTGCACTGGAAGCCGCTTTAAAAGGGGAAATAAAAGCAACCGTGATTGCCGGCGTTGATTACACACCCTCTACAGGGCTAACCAATCTTTCAGATGCACAGCTCGAGCCCAAACTAAGCCCTATATTGACCACTCCTAACGATCCGCAACTCAAGGTGGGGGCAGAGTTTGCTTTTCAGGGAACCGCTGGTATTGGCATTGGCAATGCTATTGTCTCATTAGAAATTATTGAGGTGGCGGTTGGTCCTGCCCTGGAAGCAAGTTTGCAAACTGTTGCGCAGCAAGCACTTGATACAGTGAATGACCCCTCGAGTTACAGCCTTAAAATAAAAGGAGCTATTGGGCCGGGAGAAGATCTTCAGGATGCTCTGGAATTCATTTTTAGCCGTGACACAGCAAGACAACTCAGTCAGACCGAACTTAGTCTGGTAACTGAATTGGCCCTAGCCAGTTCACCCACGGTTGAGGGTGACATAAAAGCGAGTCGGGAACTTTTTCAGCAGGGTGAGACTGTCAATTTCACCGTTAAACTTGATCCGGCTAATCTCAACTTTATTCCTGGTGTTTACAACGTAAATGCGCTACAGATTTACCGCAAGGATAATGCAGGGCACATTGTTATGGTTGCAGAGCAGCAGGCTAACAGCGGACAAAGAGATTTTTCGCTTAGCTGGACAGCTACCGAAGCCGGAAGCGTTAGTAATAACTTTTTCGCCTTTGTCAAAACCACGCTGTTGCCTTTTGCACCCCTCGAGCTGGGGGCTGTTACTACGCAAAATGCCAGAGCAACGCTGACCTATACCAAAAGCTATGTATATAACTTCGAGAATAGTAGCCCGGAGGGTGCAAATAGAGACAGTGAAAGCTTTGAAGTTCAGGGTAGTTTTCAACTCAACAAGCTCAGCGAAACATCTGACAGCATGGTCTTTGAGATCACCGATGGTTCTATAAGCATAACGGGAGAAAAGGAGTTTCTCTTAGAGAGCTACAATGTGGCAGCACCTATCCCTATTTGTATTTACAACGAAACTCTTCAAACGATTATTTCCTATTCTGGCACTAATACACCTCAGGGGCAGGTCATTGTTGCACTGAATTCGGACAATACCTATACGATTGACAGTGGAGAGCAAGTTATTCTCGCAAACGAAACTGAAACTATAAGAAATAGCTATGAATTCGTTGAACTCGAGGGTGAACCCTGTGTAGAAAATTTTAACGGAACCCGTCAGTATGTCGATGACAAAAGTGACCACTTAGTAGAATCTGGAACCCGTCAGTCTGCTAGTCCTAACGTGCTAAGCGATACACGATCAGAAACTCGTATTGACGCTTCAGGTGGCACACATGAAACCACGGTCACCTGGACACTGGATATGCAGTAGGCGCTTTCAAACTCCGTGTCACGCTCGCATCACGCCTGGTTTTACAAACTAACACCAGATAAAGCGAGAAAGGGATGAAGATGAAAAAGCTTATTGGATTTTTGGTACTAACTCTCCTTATAGCTGCCTGTACCAAACCCACGACTGGGGTGCGGGCTATACCACAAGAACCCACATTATTTACGGATTTGGACCTGGATAGCGCCAGCCTGGAACTGGCACATAGCGCACATGAAGCTGGAAAAACTGAAGAAGTCATTTCAGCTGAAGTTTCGCGGTTGCCAGCTTTGACTCAGGGTGGTAGTGCATCCTTGTCAACTCAAGCGGTTTTGCCTAATGCTGCTGGGTTTCTCTACTACATTGAGCAAAATCCGTCTTCTGCAACCCAACCCTGGCGTATCTATCGCTTTGACCAGTACAACGAAATTAATACCCTTGTTTACGCTGGAACCAGAGCTATACAGGCAATTGCAGGCAGTGAGGATGGCAAGGTGATTGCCGTCAGTATGCGAGAAACAAGTGCTGCCACCAGTGATTATGAAATCTATAAATTAAATCTTAATCCGCTCCAGGCCACGCGCCTGACCAGCAACAGTGTTGATGACACCCATGTTTCCATGTCTGCAGATACTGCGGTCATTGTCTGGGAGCAACCTAATATGGGCAGGCAAACGATTGTTTACAGGAAGCACAATATAGAAAATGTTTTAGCATTAAGGGTTGCACAACATCAGCCGAGTGTGAGTAGTAATGGTCGCTATATCGTTTTGACTCGAGACCTAACAGGGGGTGGAACCCAGGTTTACCGCTATGACCTAATTAATCAGAGCTACGCGGCTATTCCAGTTTCGCCCCTCGGGCAACCCTTACTCGAGCACCCCAGCATCAGTGACGATGGTAGGCACATTGCCTATTTACAAGGTGGAAATCAGCTGGTTCTTTATACCCTTCCTGAGAGTTCGGGTCTTGCTACTTCTCAGGTAATAGTCAGTGGTGCAACCCTCGAGCACCCCTTTTTGACAGCAGATGCTCAATTCGTTACTTATGGCAAACCGCAAAACAATAGTTCCTGGCTTTATATCAAAAGTCTTGCAACGGGTACCGAGCGTTTGCTGACTCATCCTGCTAGCCCTGTAATGCATCTGGGCATGATGTGGGTGGTGCCCTTTGCTACCCAGCAGATACTTCCGCTCCATAGTAGTATTGAACCCAGTGTTCCATCTCGATTTGATTTTCGATTGCTATGAGCGAAAACATTTTGGTAGCAGGCGTCTCTCACCAGGCTATTGATTTGGATCAGAACGGCTTTCTTAGTTCGAATGAGATAAATGTTGGTGCCGTTTATCTTTATTACCGAAATTCTGCGGGAAACTGGGACCTGGTAAAACAGCTTCTACCCCCTGCACCCATTCGCCTATTTGGTAGATCAGTTGCCATAAGCGGCAATACTCTGGTTGTTGTTGGGTTACACCAAGCCGTTATCTATCAAAAAGACCAGGGCGGAAACGATAATTGGGGTTTGGTAAAAATACTCAATCCAAGCAATGGTTTACATTCCGAATCAGGTTCGCCTGCGGCCCTAGCTGGAGACACGCTTGTTATAGGTGCTGCTGGAGGTGCAACTGACATTGGGACTGCTTATGTCTTTCAAAAAGACCAGGGTGGCAATAACAATTGGGGTGAAGTTAAAATACTTGTTCCTAGTGACGGCGCTATTAAAGATCAGTTTGGTAGTGCTGTAGCAATTAGTGGTAACAGTATTGTGGTTGGAGCTTATTATCATGGTAAAGCCTATATCTTTGAAAGAGATCAGGGTGGCAATAACAATTGGGGTCAGGTTAAAAAACTCATTCCCAGTGTAAGCGGTGGTGGTTTTGGTAATTCGGTTGCCATTGATCAGGATAGGGTCGTCGTCGGTTCGTATTTTCAAGGATTTCTTTTTGCACGAAACCAAAATGGCATAAACAACTGGGGCGAAGTCAAAATACTTTCTACATATGGTGGGCCTATTTCAGTTTCGATTAGCGGTGAAACAGTTGCCGTGGGTGATCCAGCCGTTGGAAGTGTCTATATTCATAAAAAGGATCAGGGAGGAAGCAATAATTGGGGTGTGCTAAAGGGACTTGTTTCACTTACAGCAACAGGTGAAAATTTTGGTAATCCTATTGTCTTAAAAAATAATCGTATTGGTGTTTGGGCGCCTGGATCCCTTATTTTAGAATCGGCGTCTGCTTATGAGCCTTTTTTTCCCACACTTTACGTTTTTGAATAGCCCTGATAACGCCAGGTATGATGCGAGCAGCGCGTCACGCTCGCATCATACCTGGTTTTACAAACTAAAGACATTCAACTTGTTTAGGAGGACTATATGCACAAATTTACATTGGGGTTTTTGGTTCTGGTTATTATCCTGAGTGCCTGTGGCCGCGCACCTGCACCAAAGAGTGAACCCACTCTGGAAACGCTCGCTGCAACCATCAATGTGACTACCCCTATTGACGAACTTGACCTGATTCCCAACAACAAATGCTCGCTTCGGGAAGCAATCGTCTCTGCCAATGAAAACCGAGATGTTGGAGGCTGTAGCCACAGTGGAAGCTATGGCACCGAAACCATCAATATACCTGCTGGAACCTATTACCTCACCAGAGAATGTCTATTGGATAGTCAGGATTGTGATGACTTGAACATCCATAGCTCTATGACCATAAACGGGACAAGCGCAACCTCTACTATTATTGATGCTTCGGTCCTTGCCACCAAATATGCCTCCAGGGTTATGCGAATAGGTCCAAGAACCTGGGGGAATCCTTTTAATTCAACAGTACGACTAAACTGACTGACTTTACGAGAAGGGCATCCAGATTCATTTGGCGGAGCACTGGTTGTAGATGGCACAGCAGAGCTTACTGATGTCATTTAGAGAACAATACCGCACCCTTCGGGGGAGCT
>JAGQHN010000093.1:0-10840 GCA_020431825.1 Trueperaceae bacterium
ATCTGCTTACATCTTTTCTTAGTTCGCTACAACCTTGACATCAAAGCTAAGCTAGCTGTCTGAGATGGTCCACTACCGATTATCATTACGCCGATTTACCTTCTCGCTGTACTGGCGGGTTCTTTTCCTAGCTTGATCTTTACCTTGGCAATTACTATGCAGGGCATTCGGGAATACGCTCTTATGACCAAATTGCCTGGGCCATATCGTCAGGTTTTGTATGCCTTTGCGCTTTTACCTGCACCCTTAGCACTCTTTTCCACTGATCTTTTTTACCTCTTACCGCCACTTCTGCTACTCCTTGCAATGGCGCAACCTGTTATCTTCCGTGTAGAAGGTGGCGTCCGCCATCTGGCTTTTTCAGCACTTGGCTGGGCTTATCTGGCATGGTTTTTATCACATTTCATTATTATCGCCCGGTGGGAAAACGCAGGCCCTGGGTTCTTACTGGCATTGGGTCTTGGCGTTGCCATAAGTGACGTTGCTGCATTCGTAATGGGGAAAATCTTGGGACGTCATAAAATGACGCCGCGCATCAGTCCAAATAAAACCTGGGAAGGCATTATTGGGAACCTTCTGGGTGCCTATTTAGGGGTTGTACTTTTAGCTTTTGCGTTACCTACGGATAATCGCCCTATCCTGTTGTTATTTTTTCCACTTGTGGTTGCGTTTGGGGCAGTATGGGGTGATCTTATTGAATCGTCGATGAAACGAGAATTTGGGGTTAAAGACACAGCAAGCTGGCTATCTGGCTTTGGTGGTTTGTTAGACCGCATTGATAGCCTGCTGATTGTGCTACCGCTAAGCTATTATTTCCTTCGCGTATTGATGTATTTTGACTGAAACAGTATGGAAACAATTGTTCTCATAGCAACTTTGCTTGAACAGTTTAGGAATTCTAAACCGTGATTGGCTAAACCCCTATAAAGATTTTGATGGTCTATGCTGATAATCGCTAAGTGCTACTTGCCCATAAAATACATACCTGTAATTAGGCATAGTGCGCCAAACACATTAACTGGCTTAATCGGTATGTGGTATGCCCACAGGGAAATAACAGCAGCCCAAATAAAAGTAGTTGCGTATAGTGGGTAAAGAACACTAAGTTCGCCTCCACGTTTAAATGCAGCGACAAATAAAACCATGACGGCGATATAGCAAATCACACCAGCCAGGATTCGACCATTGGAAATGAAAGAGATAAACGTTCCAGAAGCTTTCTCTGCTCCTGATTTGTACAAATACTGCCCTATGGCACCTAGAAATCCAGCAATTAAGAAAAAAATAATCGAACTTAGAGGGGTTTTCATCAGCTTTCAATCTCCTTTGAATTGCTTTGCCAAATAAGCTGTTTCTTTGCAAAAGGCTTAACATATATGAAAATGCAAAGTAGTTTAAAAAAACATTGCCGCTTTGTGGGTTTTATGGATAAATAGAAAACTAAAGCTAAAATGAATCCTTATAAGGATATACGACAATTTCGCCTCCAGGTCTTTAACCGCACCATCGACACTGCCATCACAATATCACTCATCTCCCTCTTCTCTTTAAGCCCTTGCATCTTTAACTTGTCTCATAACTCCTCCGGAACAAATATATTGATGTATCCACTTGTTTCTTTTTGCCTCCCGCCCGGCGGGTCTCCCTCGTTTTCTGTCATACCAGCTACTAATGGTTGCAGGGTAAATGGCAGAATTGGTCTTACTCCACCTTTCAACAAAGTGATGACATAGACAGAAATATGGTAGTCTATCCAAGAATTTTAGCTATTTCAATGAGTTCTTAGCATCCCGAATTTGATAGTGGTAATATCCCAAATAAGGCAATTTGCTACTCGAGAAAGTTTTCTGCCAAGGCCCTTACTTAAAAGGTTTGAATGTTAAAGGTTTGAATGTTATTTGAACGTCCAGCTAAGAAATAAATGCTTAATACCTATGTTGCTCGAGCTTTTTTCTTAACGCTGGATAGTCAATTTTGGCATTGTGGCGTTTATCAACGGGAAGCTTCATAAAAATAATTTCATCTAACTTTGCCCAGGCAAGCCCTTGCTTGATGGCTAACAGATCAGGTTGTGAGGAAGCTCGAGGCTCTATTATCAGCAGCCGTTTATCCTTATGGGCTATGACGGCAGAGCGCCTGACACCCTGATAGTGTTGCGCAGCACACTCTACCGCAAAAGGGTACAAGCAACCTTTGTCATCTTCGATGAGTGCTGCGCAGCGGCCCATCAACCAGAGACGCCTCTCCTCATCCAGGTATCCCAGATCCCCGGTACGGTGCCAGCGTTGTCCCTCGACATCAAACTTTGTTTCTTCATACCCTACGCCATGCAGATATCCGGGAAGCACATGATCCCCAGAAACCACAATCTCACCAATATGATAGGGGGCGCAAACAAGCTCATCGAACTCAGCTTTACTCAGTAGACCAAGGGGTCTTCCCCAGTTATTTTTCAAAATACTCAGACTTAAGTCAGGGCATATTGGACCGGTCAGCAAGCCTTTTCCCCTGCTCATTGCTTCTTTATCTGACTGTGAAACATCTGTCCAGTTTACATGCGCTATTGGCTCAGCCTCGGTAGAACCATAAACGGCAGCAACCCTGGCATCGGGAGCAAGTGCCTGAAAGTCTGCCAGTGCGGTAGGAAAAACAGGAGCCCCCCCAGTATAGACCCGACTTAAACCGGGCAGACTTAGCCTTTCATCTCTGGAGTGCTCCACCAACCTCTCAATAAAAGCAGGTGAAGCTGAAAGACGGTCTGGATGTAGCTCGAGTATTTGTCTCATTACTGGAGCTGCTTGAATTTTGCCGGGCTTGCGCAGGTCGGCATTGGGAATAAGACTACTTACTCCCGAGGCAAGATTTGCCAGGACAAAAATAGGCAAGGTGCTTACATCTAGCTCACCTGCTCGTAGCTCGAGGCTATGCTCGAGTGCCCGGTGCTGTGCGATTAGAAATCCATGACTGCGTACCGCTGCCTTTGGCTGACCTGTGCTGCCACTGGTAAATGTGATGAGGGCCGGAACGTCAGACGAACAAGGTTCAATGGTGTCCAGCGGAAGCGCGCTGCGGTAAGGCTCGAGCCGCCTTGCTCCCGGTACCGGAAAACCAAAGGAAAATTTCAGCGGAATGCGCCCCAATTCTTTTGATACCAATCTCAGGAGATGGGCTTTGCTGCTTGCGACTAAGGCCCTTGGAGGGTACAACTGACAGCAGCGGTCCAGGTGTCCCTTCGCAGCCGAAGGATCAATAAACAGGGCAATTAAGCCCAGCCGAAATAGCGCACTTAACAAGATATACAGTTCTAAGGACATGGGCTGAAACACCAGCACGGCGTCCCCTTTTTTTAGTCCTGATTCCGCAAGCAGCTGCGCCATCTGCGCTGCCGCTTGTTCAAGCTGGCTAAAGCTGGTTTGCCTTAACTGTCTTTTATGGGTGTCATAAATGGCAATGGCGGCTGCCCGCTCACGTGCTTGCTGCTGCAAAATCTCGGCTATGTTCATAACTCTTTGGCAAAAAGAACATAGCGCCGCAAGGGTTCTGGGGCATAGTGCTTGCTGATGGTACGTGAATGATTGGTCTCGAGCATCAGTGCATGAATCGCTTTTTGAAACCCAAGTTGTTTGCCTCGCTCGACCGAGAGTGCCGATAGGCAACTGGCAATACCCTGACCACTAAAATCAGGGTGGGTCGCCAGGGTTTTTATAATAAAGGTGTCTACGGGTTCACCCCGCATTTTTTGCGCCAGGTCGGGTAGGGCAAAAAGAAAACCCAGCAGCTTTCCTCTATGCTCAGCGAGCAGCACCAGTTCATCTATCAGATAGGACAAAACCTGTTCATACTGCGCCTTAAACTCAGAGCTACTAATCGGACTGTACAAAAAATTTTTGGAGAAACTTTTGAGGCTAAGATCAAAGATGGACTCAAGCTCTGCGTCAAGTCTCGTGCGGTCAAGTTGACGCACCCTGATGCCTTTTTGCTCGAGTTCTTCCTGACACCCAACACTATACGGATTAGGGCTCAAATCGTTTTGCAGTACTGAAAAATAGCTTGCCAGAACATCAAACCCAGCACGCTGCCACTGTTTCGGATAAGACGGCGGATTAATGGGCTCGAGGAAAAAAGGCGGGGCACTCCCCTCCGTTACAAAACGGTAGTTGCGCCAGGTCGTACCGTCCAGTGGACCAACTGTCAGTTCGCAGCCTTGCTCTTTCAGTTCCTGACAGGCTTTTTCCAGCAGTTCTTCACCCGCATCATCGGTAAGCGCCGCATAGTGACCTATAAAACCAAGACGTTTTTCATAGTTAGGTACATTTTGCCACCATAGCGAGCAGCGAGCCAGAGGTTTGTCTGCAAGCTTTACCAAATGTATATCAGGCTGGTGCAAGGTAATGAGTTCAGGCTTAAAAGATTGGTATAGCTCGGTATTTACAAAAGGTATTATCTGCCTAGATTGTGTAAGCTTGTGAAGCATCGCATCAGCCTTCCATAGTATTTACAGTTCGCAGAGTTTGGCTTTTATCCACTGAAGTTCTCCACTTAATATTGCACTAACGGAAACCGTCACTTGCATTTACTAAGGCGCTACCTTAAGGAAAGGTAATAAATTTTTGCTTAGCTTGATGGGGCTATTCGCATTTCTCGTACCTTTAACGAGTTCATGTATTAATTTTCCCCGATCCCGGAATAACTGACTAGGAATAAGATATTTAAATTCACCTTTTGCTTCAATCGTGATGGTACCAAAATTCCACTTCCTTGGAGTTTCAAACCAATTCGGGTCAGATTGATCTATTGCTCTCGATGTTATAATTGCTTCAATATCTTTCCAAGCAAGAAAGTTTAATTGGAACCACTGTCGAATTACCACACCCTCCGTGGATATATCAATTCTTAACATAAAAAGATTCAGACCGATCAAAAACGAGCTAAGTGCCAATACTGAAAATATAATTTCTATACTGCCAAACCCTTGTCTTCTAATAAAGCTATGTGAAATCACAGCACTAAAAAGAAATGCAGGAAGCAACCAAGACAAGATCACTAAATACAAACCAGCAAAATTGAGTCCCTTTGATCGATAAACCTCCTTTACATCTTTTATATCGAGTATAGGCATATGAATACGCATTATCCTTTTAGAGTTAAGAGCAGGAGTGGAATAAGGGCCAGACTCGAGCCTAGTCCTGCCAGTGCCCCTTGCCAGCGCCAGCGCTGCATGTCAAAGGGTCGCGCCTCAATACGCGGCTGCATATAGTAAAATGCCCAGGCAGACAGAGACAAAATAAGCAGGGAAACAAGAAGATAAAGTGAGGCTTTGAAACTTGGTAACTGCCAGACATAAAAGATAAACGGAATAAGTGTCCAGGCGTAAAACACACTTTCCCAGAAGGTTCGCAACTTTTCTGATAGCCTTCCTTCAGCATTCATCCGTCCCATACCTACAATCATCAGGTAGCAAGCAAAGCTAATCATATACGGATAGATAAGTTCAGGTGCCTGAAAATTTTGTGCTAAAAACAACCAGAAAAGTCCCGGAAGTGTAGCACTTAACACGGTATAAACCGTATAGGTATCTACCGGAAAAGCCTTTAGACGGAAGGCATGCTCGTCTTTGGCATCCGGGCTTATTTCAAAGCGCTTGGGTAAGACAAAGCTGTAAGCAGCAAAGAGCGTAAGCGGCGCAATCATCCAGAGCCAGCCACCAGTTGACCAGATGAGATAACCAATCAGGGCTGCGGTCATAACCGCAGTAGGGTCAAACCCCCCTGCCTGCCGACCCATAAGCACATAGAGAACCAGGCCTAAAACGACAGCAAGATTGATAAGGAGGTCAGTTACTGCCATGGTGAGATAGCTCTCGAGTAATAAGAACCCCGCTAACGGTATAAAGAGATTATCCAGCCCTTGCCAGGAAATAGCCTCGAGCATCATGACCAGAAGGCCAAGCAAAAACGCTATGAGGATGCTTTCTTGCCTACCGACCTGAGTAAACAGCAAAAGACTTAAGAGAACACTGTTAAAACTAATGGCAAAAAAAGCCAGTGAGCCTTCTATACTTTTTTGTCCCTCAGCTGCCTGATAACGCGACAAACCATAGCGCAGTCCAATGAGTGCAGCCGTGGCATCGGCAATGGTCAGGATAAGAATGGGAATGCAGTACAAAATAGCATTGCCGTTTGCCAGTACAAATACGGTAGCCACTGCTAACGGAAAAGCCACATCTCCCTGAGAACTCCGGCCCACACCGTGTAAAACCTGACCAATACTCGCTTTTAATTTGGTTCGCTTGAGCAGAAAAAGCCCAATTGCCGTAACAACCGCGAGACTCACGACAGGCCAGCGCTGGTCAAAAAGCCAGGGCAAATTGAGGGTCGTGAGACCCATAATGACATGCATGAGTTTGCGGCTAACTTCAGGATGAATGTCAAAACGGTTTTGCAGTAGACGCAAACCAAAAAGTAAGCCCCCTAAAATCAGGGCTATAATAAGCATAGCTAGAAAAGGGTTAAGCATTCCCGATTCCCTGAATAATGATTGGGTCGGCGTGGTTTAAATCCCCCCTTGCCCCCCTTTGAAAAAGGGGGGTGCTGTTACTTTCTTTTTTTGAGAAGGTTCCAAACGTGGTAAAAAGGTTGGGCCTGATAAACGTTATAGGCTCACAAAAAAACCAGCCTCGAGAAACTCTAAGCAAGCTCCTGTAGTTCATCCTATTTTTCTTAATATCCAGCAACCTCATTTGACCTCTTCCACGATAAAACGGCTGTAGAAAAAGGCTTTATCCTGCCAGTGAAGCTTTTGCGCAAGCTCGGTGAGCGGCACGAGCCTCTCTTTTAAACTTTCCGGCCTGCTGCGGGGTACCAGCATATTCCAGTAGGCCAGGCGAGCACCTGGACTTGCCGAATCCAGAATGGTTTTTAACAGCTTTTCGGTGTTAGATTCAGACATATATTCAAAAATATCACTCAGATTAAAGCGCTGAATTTTGCCTCCGTAGGTAGCAAGAAAATCTTCCAGAGACATAGCATGCCACTCGAGCCTCTCCAGATTAGCGCGAATCGCCTCAAAGTTTTCTTGCCGCAGGGCATGAGGCAAGGCGTGATCATGTCTGCCCAGCAGTATCCACTGCAGATACGGGTTTTCGGCAGGCTCGAGTTCGGTTAGCGCGTGTTTGGCTCTGCCCAAAATGCGCTCTGCCACCGAGCCTTCAACATATTTAAAGAACTCGGGGTCACGCCCCATGCGGCCCATAACAAAGCGAGAAAAGAATAGGCGAAACAGCCCCTGCCAGCGCCAATTGTTCCAGCTTCTGTCATAAAAGCTTTGCCTTTCTTGCCAGGCTTTGGGCTCGAGCAGTGCCCCAATCGTTTTCTGATTATGAATCAGCGGCAAGATGCGCTCGCGAAAAAGCTTGAAGTAATTCTCAAATTTTCCCAGACTCCCTATTCCCCGCTCCAGCTCACTGCCTTTCGCATCCCAAAAGGCTTTAACTTCTGGACTAAGCAGGGGGCGACAGCGGGTATAGAGCTGGGCGCGCAGCGTACTCGGGCGAGAACCAATAAGCTCGAGCAGTTCTGGGTAGCTCAACTCACGGTACGCCGCCACTCGCAATTCTAAACAAGCCAGCTGCGCTTTGCTCAGATCGAGGGCAATAACCTTGCCAGGATTTTGAGCAAGCATCGAAAGACTATTTTCCCCGGCTGAAGCAATGGAAAGACAGACATCTCCAGGTTCAATGTTTAAAGCTTCCAGAAGAATGTCGGCATCTTCCCAGCACTGCGCGTAGCGAATCAGCTCAAAACTGGCGCGCGCAACGATTTCACTGCTCATCTTTGGCCTCGAGCTTCTTTATGACACCAGTCCTTCCATCAAACTCGACAAAGTCACCCGTTTTCAACCACTGACAAAGGTCGGGCACCGAGACCACCGCTGGAATATTCATTTCTCTAGCGACAATCGCTGAGTGCGACAGCAAACTGCCGCGCTCAACCAGCAAGCCTGAAGCCGCAGGAAAAAGCATGATCCAGCCAGGGTCAGTCTGTTTTGCCACCAGAATGTCACCAACAGGCAACTGCGCTTCTCTGGGGTTGGCCACTACACAAACCCGCCCGCGAATCACGCCTGGACAACAGCCAATGCCCTGTCGCAGATCACCAGACAAATCAGTTTTGGCCTCAGTCTTGGCCTGAAAATCATGTCCCTGATAGGGCATACCGCGAGTCTCAAAGCGATTCGAAGGTGCTTGCCTGTAAGACTGAATTTCAGTTTTCCTAAGCTCTGCGAGGGCAGCCGTATGGGTTAAAGTGCTTGTTCCCTCGACCAGAGCCAGAATTTCGTTTAGCTCGAGGTAAAAAATGTCTCTGGGGTCTTTAAGCCAGTTCAGGGCATAAAAACGACCACCAAGCTCGAGAAAGAGCCTGCGCACATGACCAAATAGACGCGTGCGTTCAAAGCGGAGGTTTTCCCTGTCTCGTACTCTCGCTCTGGCTTCACGCAGCACCCAGTTGAAGACCAGCTTACGCACAGGATTTTTTATCTGCTCGGCAACCTGTCGCTCTGCCAGGATCCTTGGGCTCTCAGCAATCTCGGCTCTGGCCTTCAAACTCTCTGGGTGCTGGGCCAAATTTCCCACCGAACGAAGAAGTAAGAGCGGGTCATCAAGCAGGGTAGGACTTTCCAGTTTTAGTTCCTCGAGACAACGCTCACCGAATTTATCCAGATATGCCTCATATTTCTCTTTAAACGCTGGCTGGGCGGCTATCTCTCTAAGAATCTCATGCAATGAACCCTCAACCAAGATTCTGGCAAAGTGGGGTTTTTCTGCTGCCATACGTGACAGCTCGAGCACTCTCTGGGCAGGTTCAGCGCTAATCATGCCGCCTTCCCCGCTGATAAGCGTGTTTTGCAAACTTTCGCCGTCACGTAGCCAGCGCTCACAAAGACTTCTTAAGACGCCATAAAAAATCATGGCGAAAAAATCATTCACAAGGGGTGCGTCCCAGTGGCGTAACAGCCGGGACTCGAGCTTATGATAGTGCGCAACCAGCTCATCCGGTCGCATGTCATTTAGCGAAGCGGCATCGGTCTCAAGAGCGGTCTCTAAGCGCCGATAAAACTGCTTTACATCTCTGGGCAATTTTCGGTAGGCATTTAGGAGCTTAAGAATAGCCAGACCAAGATTTACGGCATCTTTCCCTTTAGACCCCTGCTGACTAAGGCCAGCCACAATTTCCTCGGGCAGACTCTCTTTGACCCCCATCATTTGTTCCATAAATTTGCGGTTTAACTGAAAGCCTGGCACAGTTGCGAGAAGCTTGTACCAGGACAGCAGATTGTAGTAAATGCGGCCTCTAAAAAAACCTAGCATATGTTTAAAGGTGTTTTCTTGCTCGAGCCTTTTCCTGGCAGGTACCCCTAAGAGCCGCAAAAGCTCGCGGTAAACGCCTTCATAGGCATAGAGCGCAAAACTAAAAGTCAGAGGTGTTGTCACCCCGCCGTAGCTTTCAACGATATTGCTATTATCCCATATGCCAAGCATCCCCTCAGGGTCAGCCACATCTACCAGTGATGTTATCGCTCTTGACTGAAGCAAATAAAGTTTGCCCTCGGCAATGGCCCACTCAATATCTTGCGGCCGAGCAAAGTGCCGATTGACCTGAGCTACAAGCTGGGCAATATCCTTAAGCTGCGCCGTAGATAAGACGGGTTTATCCTGCATGTCTTGAGCGATGCTTTTGGCATTTACGCCTTCTGGGCTGGCATCGTCCTGAAAGTGGGCGCTAGGCTTATGGGCTATGCTCTGCTTCAGAGGCTCGAGAGATGCACTCACCGTATAGGTATCGGCATCGGCTTCGCCTGAAACCAGGGCAGAACCAAGACCATAAACCGCTGATATAATGCGCCAGTTTCGTCTGCCCGATACAGGGTCAGCCCCAAAAGCCACCCCGGCTTTTTCCGCATTTACCATGTGCTGTACCAGCACTGAGGGCGGGTTTGGCAAAGGACTGAGCCCTGCCTCTTTACGGTAAAGCAGCACCCTTTCGCTAAAGCCAGAACGCCAGACATCGGCAATGCGCTGTGAGACATCTTCGGCCTTTACAAATAAAAAACTCTCGAGCTGTCCGGCAAAGGAGTGACTGACGCCATCTTCATCACTGGCAGAAGAACGCACCGCAAAACGCTCACCCTGAAGTTGCTCGAGGGCTTTTTGCAAGCTTATCTGAATAGCTTCAGCAGGTTGCAGACCCTCAAGCAACCCCCATATTTCATCTGCCCCTGTAGCGCCTTCTAGCTTGGTCCTTAGCACCGCACTCAAACTTTCATCAAATGCTTTTGGACTAACGACAAACCACTCTGGAATGGGAAAACCTGCTCCACTTAAATGAGCAAGCGCTCTGGCCTTGCCCCCCATCAGGGAGGCTTGTGCTGGAAAATCATTTGCGTATAAAAGATAGCTCATGTCTGCCAGGCCTTCCATAGCAGCGGAATGATACCAAGGGACAAATAAAGAGCCAGCGTCCAGATGCCCGAAAAAAGCTCGAGGGCTTTGCCACTGCCAGCCTTTTTACCCTGAAAACGAATCAGAAGCAAGACAGCTCCAATCAGCAAAAGCCCCAGCATAATGGCAACACCCCACAAAGTGCCAATACTGTAGGCAGCCATAAGGGCTGCGAGACTGGTCAAAATAAGCGCCAGCAGCCACAATAAACTGGCCCTCTTTACACCGTAAAGTGCGGTATAGGTCTCAACTCCGTGTTCTTCATCGGCAGGGGATCGCAATTTTCGCCCTACTTCTACGACTATGCCATTAAAAAAGCTTAAAACCAGAAACCACCCCAGG
>JAGQHN010000093.1:10940-20933 GCA_020431825.1 Trueperaceae bacterium
GGCATAATCAGCATGTGCGACGCCAAATACAAAAGCGGATGTGCCTTAAGCCAGGCAGGCACAAAAAACTCACGCCACATAATGCCCCAGTAAAGCCAGACTAAAAGCAGTAGCCAGATGAGACTCGGCCTTAACCAAAAAGCAAGTAGCAGTTGAATGAGCATGGTTATGGGTAATAAGTAACCCAACTCCTTTAATTTTATAAGCCCTCTTGGCACAGGTCGGTAGGGTCGGTAAGCCAGATCATCATCATGGTCTTTAAATTCATCAGCAATGCGGAGCTGCAAAAAGAATAATAAGCAGGTAAAAAAAGCAGCAAGCCCTACTTTAAAGCTGGGCACGGCGTAGTAACCACGTAAAAGCGAGGAATAACTAAGCGCTGAAAGACTAAAAACAAGAATAAGCGGCCCGTGTGCAAAAAGCGGAAACCGCTCTTTTTGGTACTGCCACCAGCGCATCATTTGTCTCTGGCCAGACGCTCATGGGCTCGGCTAAACTGACCGGCGCACAGCGCTCCTACAATAGAAAGCTCCCCGGCTAGAGCTAAACCCGCACAAACTTCAGCAAAAGCCCGGGCGTGCCCTGAACCTGCCAGACCCATAATATCCAAACAGGCTTTCTGACTGGGTAGATCTGTTCCCCCACCAACCGTTCCGACAATCAGATTTGGCAGGGTTACTGCCGCATAAAGCGAGCCGTCTTCCTTAAGTTCAAAACGCGTAATCCCAACAGCAGATTCGGAAATGCAAGCGGCATCTTGTCCACAAGATATATAGAGTGCTGCCAGTCCATTGGCATAATGCCCTTGTATACCGATGGTGCCACTCAAAATGCCGCCAACCGAGGACATGCGCCAGTAGTCAACCATGCGCTCTGGTGTGGTATGAAGCGTTTTCTCGAGTAAATCTTTAGCTATGACCACTTCGGCGCTTACCTTTTTGCCCCGAACCCCCATAAAGGACTGAGAGCTGGCCTTTTTATCTCCAGATAAATTTGCCTCGAGGAACGAGTATTTTATTGGAATAGGGCAATGCTCAGTTATGTAATCAACAACAGCTTCAGTTGCGATAGTAACCATGTTTTGCCCGGCGGCATCACCCGTCAGGTAGTCAAGACGCAGGTAGACATGATTACCTTCGACGGTGAAGTGCATATCAAGGAGTTTGCCAAAACGCGTGGTTGCTTCCGCCAGTTCCTTAAACTTTGGCTGCAAAGGCGCCGCCCAGCGCAAAAATTCACCCACATCTATGAGGTTTTCAAAAGCAAAACCTGGCGCACGACTCACACTCTCACTGAGCAAAAGCGTGGTCGCTCCACCCGCAGCCGTCAGCAAATTACAACCTCGGTGATAGGAAAGCACCAGTGCCGCTTCGGTCGTCGCGAGCGGCAGAAAATAGTCTCCCTTGGCAAAAAGGCCATTGATACGGATAGGTCCAGCAAGACCAACAGGCAATTTCACGGTACCGATAAAGTTTTCGATATTATGTGCAAATACCTCTGAGTGCTCGAGCGCAAAGGCATCCAGCAAATCGGCTTTGGCTTCGGGTTTAGCCACTATGGCCCAGCGCCGCTCAATAAGCTCAGGTTTAAGGTGATGGTTTCGCGGGAGTCTTAAAGCTGCTTCAGCAAAATCAGGCTCGAGCTGCTTTTTTAGACGTTCTACATCCTGCTTATCAAGTAAGCGCTTTAAGTAAT
The DNA here is from genome assembly GCA_020431825.1 of Trueperaceae bacterium. Taxonomy (GTDB): domain Bacteria; phylum Deinococcota; class Deinococci; order Deinococcales; family Trueperaceae; genus JAHEBB01. The sequence goes on from JAGQHN010000093.1 coordinate 12,636, forward strand.
CAGTGACGGTTCGGTTGGTTGCTGACACAGGTTCGTCCTTTACCAGTTGCGTGGTGAAAAGGTAATGCTTGGCACTTTTTCCTATTCTAGTGGAAATAGCAGGACTGTGGTGTGGCTTTATCTTGGTTCTGGTGATCAGTGGTGAGTGATTAGTGGATAGTGGTTAAGCCAAAACCATAAACTCAGCAATAGCTCAGCTCTGTAATACCAAAGTGCCGTTTAAAGTCATAAGGGCATTAAGACCGCTCGTGAGAACATATCATTAGGCAGTTCCGACTATGACATCATTCAAGCATTTTCGTATAAACGCCAGATGTATAAAACTTGGAGATAACTACCTATTCCGCGGACTACAAGATTCGGACTACAAAATCCTATGAGCCTGCACCCTTTATAAGCTATTGGTTCCAGCCAAATTTCACCACACCTGAGGCATGCTTGTGGCTAAAACAACTTGAACTGGCTTTTATCAATGCGCATTGCCTGATGCATAAGAACGGCATTCAAAATTTCTATGGCCATGCGGGACTCGAGTGCCACGCTAGCACGAACGCCAACACAGGGATCATGGCGCCCTTTTTTCAGTTCATGCTCAACCTCGCTCAAGTCTTTGCGTACACTTTGCTGAGGCTTGTTGATCGTTGAAGTAGGTTTAAAAGTGAGAGTTGCAAGTAGCGGCATTCCCGTTGTTATGCCCCCAATCATCCCGCCATGATGGTTGCTCTGATAGCCACTACTACGTATAGGGTCATTATTTTCACTCCCCATTTTACTGGCAGCGTCTGCTCCCACCCCAATTTCACAAGCAGTTACCGCATTTAGCCCCCCTAAGGTTCCCATAAGCTTAAGTTTTAAACTCTGGTACATAGGGTCACCGATCAGGGCTGGCACATTCAGCGCCATAACTTCAACGCGGGCACCCAGCGAATCACCCTGTTTACGCGTTTCTTTTATCAGTTCACCCGCTTCATAGGCAAAGTCAGCATCCAGGGAATAGATGGTGTTTGACTCGAGCCTGGTTAAAACGTCATTTGCTCGAGTTTCATCGGTTTGGGCAGTAGAGAATATATCAGCCAGACGCGACTCTGTTTTTAAAGAACCAACCTGAATGATATTTGAAACAAAAAGCGTGCCAAAATACTGCTTTAGCGCAATGCGCGCAACCGAGCCGCCCACCACATCGCTAATAGCAGAGCGGTAACTGCTGCGCCCGCCACCACGGTAATCAACAAACCCTAGCGACTTTTTGTGTTTAACCAGGTCGGTGTGTCCTGGCCGCACCTCACCACGCTCACCAGCAAACTGCTCATAGTGCTGTGACTTTGAAGTCGTGGATAAAACGATGGCTGCAATGGGCTCACCTGTCGTAAACCCATCCTGATAGGTACTGGTTTCCCAGTGAAGCTCATCTTCTTGTACCTTAACTTTGGGGCCAGCCAAGAGGGCTTCCTGATCTTCATGGTTAAAAATACCTGCCGTAAAAATAACGCGATCAGCTTCGTTGCGCGGGGTTCCGTGCTTGTTACTGCCGGGTCTACGCCTATCAAGATAACGCTGCACCTCGGCGCGCTCGAGCCTGACTCCAGGTGGACAGCCCATCACAATCGTTGTCACCCCAGGACCATGACTCTCCCCTGCACCTGCTATAGCGAATAACGGACCACCAAGAATTTCCACAAAGGCCCAGTTTAGCCTGTTCTCTGGGGGATAGCTAGTTTTATTGCCTCCTGCCTACTCCCCTAGCATTTTGTAAATCATCAGACTCTGCTCATGCATTTGGGATAGTCGCAACCTTTCATTTAGTCAACCCCTTTAAAGAAACAAATAATATGCATTATGATCAGCTTATTTCTTTTAAACTTTTTATATGCAAGCTGCCTTTGGTCACTTAAACCTCAGCTACAATCCCTTTGGCGAATTGCCCCTCGAGGAGAAGGCCAAACTGATGGTTGGCGAGTTTGAAAGCTATGCATCAAAACTCGAGCATCCCGGCTATGTCTTACAAATCATGGGGGAAATGGGCAGGGGAAAAAGCAGCTTTTTACTGGGTTTGAGGCGTCATTTTCCTGATGCGCCTTATTATTACTATCCTGAAGATGGCCCAAAACCCACCGTAGCTAAGGCACCTCTCCTCTTTTTAGACGAAATGCAACGTTTTACCCCTAAAGAACGAAAGCGTATATTGCAGCAACGTGCTTCTTTTGTCATTTCTACTCATAAAGATTTTAAAGAAGAGTATGAAGCGCTTGGCTTAAGGCATGAAGCTATCTGCTTACAAGGCCTTAGTAAAGATAAATTACAACGCATCCTGAAGAAAAGGCTCGAGGCCGCAAGGCGTAGTCCAGGACCTATACCCTATTTTGAAGATAGGACCCTGGAAAAACTACTCGAGCGCTTTGGTGATGACCTGCGCAGTATGGAAGACTATCTTTATGAGATCTTTCAAAGCCTCAAAGTCATTGGGGCGATTAAGATAGACTAAGGATGCGAAATAGCTGCGACTTTCAGTTTAGTCTTGACAAAGCTGACCGTATTTATGAGGCGGGCGCTGACGTCACGGGGATAGTAACCATCATTCCGCAAAAAACCATGCGCTGTAGTGGTCTAAAGCTCGAGCTGCGCTGGCGTACTCATGGTCGGGGAAACCGCGCTCAGGGTCAGGTCATTTCTATTCCAGTCAATTTCTACGAAGCGGAAGTCAGTGAGGGTCAAAGCTACGAAGTTCCTTTTGGTTTTACCTTACCGTCTGGCCCCCTTACCTATCATGGTCACAACCTGAATATTGACTGGTATCTCAAAGCCATTCTAGACGCCCCCTTAGTCCCAGGTTTTCTAGATCCGCAAACTGAAACAGAACTTTTGGTACTGCCCAAAGAAGGCGAAAGTGTAAATCTGGGCCCCAACTATAAGGCACCTGATGACGCTCGCAGAGCCTCTTCAAATAAATGGGGAAGCCTGATCATGGCTGGGATTTTTGGCGGCATTGGTCTCATAATGTTTCTGGCGTTTAACGCTGTAGCTAACAGTGGTCCAAGCATTTTCCGACTCTTTTCGCTCATCCCCCTGATTTTTGTTGGTATCTCAGTCTGGGTTGTTTTTTCCAGTTTTAGAAATTCGCTGGCAAGTTCTAAACTTGGCGAAGTAAGCGTAAGGTTTGATAAGCGTAAGCTAGTTCCAGGGGGAAGTCTCAATGCAAAGCTTGAGTTTCATCCGCAGAAACAGGTCAATCTGGTCAAAATCACCATGACTCTAAAAGGTTTTGAACGCGTAGTTCGTGGTAGTGGCAGCAATAGAAAGACGTTCACCCACACTGTTTTTGAAGAAACAAAAGAGCTTGCAGGAGCCAGCATTTTAAGCCCGGCCCAGCATGTAAACCTATCAGAAAGCTTTGATCTGCCTTTTGACGCCCCTTATACTTTTGTGGCAAGTGATAACGAACTGCGCTGGGAACTCGAGTGTCTGATTGATACCCAGGGCATTATCGACTGGAAACAGGCTTACCAGATAGATGTGGTGCCCTGGGTGGATAACGATATTATTAACTAAAGCTTTGGCCCAACTACCAGAATCTCCCACTTTTCGTACCGTCTCAAGCCTGTAACAAAGCGTGCTTTAGCTTATTCAACTTTCTTAAGCAAATCTTCTGTATCAAGTTAATCAGGGGTTGTTTTTTAGCTCTTCAATTTCAGTTGCTCGAGGCCTGAAGCTTTAAATCCTGCCAGACTTCCGCGGAAACATCGAATTCTGTAACAAATCTTGCCGTATAGGGGCTTAAAGTAGCAAGCTCGAGCGCACCATACTGTTTTTCTCCCCTATAGTGCCCTTCTAATGCAAACAAATACTGTGGGTCTTCCTGAGTAATTCCTTCACTGGCAAGCAAATAGCCCTCCAGGCCATAGCTGAGTTCAACGGCTTCAATCATAGCCTCGAGCATTTCCCAATTAAGCTCAAACTCGCGTCTCAACTTGCCAAGCGTTACGTACATCCCCATACTTCCTTCTTTTATGAAGTAAAGCGTTGGCGTTATGGTTTTGTAAGCGGTCCATGATTCATGAAAACGACCAATAGCCACACTGATTGCTGTTTTTGCATCAGGGAGGGGGCGGCAGCTTTTTAGCTCGAGTCTGGCTAAACGTTCTGCAAGGGTCAGCTGGCTAAAGCTAGCCACCTAATGCGTTTCTCCGGCAGCCAGAACTGGCTCTGGGGCATTTTCCAGACAGGCTTGCAAACATAATTCGATGCCTCGAGTCATTGTCTCCAGACTCATACTTGGCGCACCATGCCTGATAGCCTGTTCCGGCAAAAAGGGTACATGGATAAAGCCCCCTTTTACCTTAGGATAGCGAGTGGAAATCAGATCTAAAAGGCCAAACATCAGGTGATTACAGACATAAGTACCTGCCGTATTACTGATATGTGCCGGGATGCCTTCATCGTGCAACGCCTTAAGCATGCGCTTTAAAGGTAAGCGGGAAAAGTAGGCATCAGGGGCACCCTCTATTACACAGCTATCTATGGGCTGCTGCCCCTGATTATCCGGTATGCGGGCATCATTGACATTGATGGCAACTCGCTCGAGTGACAGCATTGACCTTCCACCGGCTTGGCCCAGAGCTATAACCAGATCTGGGTTAAAGCTTGCTACGCGCTCAGCCAGAACTCTTAAGCACAGATCAAACACCACGGGCAAGGCTATGACCTCAAGCTTTACCTTTCTTGTGGGCCTTAGCCCCTGCGCTATTTCAAGACTGGGATTTTGCGTTTCTCCACCAAAGGCTTCAAAGGCAGTTATCAGTACACGACTTACTGGCATGAGGCAGTTTACCTTTTTCTCTTATCTTTAACCGAATTTCATGTTAACTTGTACTATCTTGCTCACTGTCAGTACGTTTTAGCTGGGCTAGTACCAAGGAAGAGGAATGGAAGGAAAAACAAATCCCGCGGCAGAACCCTTTGCAATCTTAAGACGCCGCATTTATTTGGCTTTTTGCCTGATGGGCCTGACTGCCAGCACGACAGGCTTTATTTATGCCCTGCTCAGCAATGAAGCTGATTTTTTTCGGCAAGTTCTAAGCTATCTCATAATTGGCATGTTTGGACTTATGAGCCTGCTGGCGGGCTGGAAACGCCTTAGTTTAGCCAGGCTCGAGCAAACCCTTTTTGGAACGATTGTAAGTTTAAGCCTCTTGACTCTGGTTTATGTCCTCTATAGAGAGTACCCCAAGCCCTCTTCCTTTGACGTGCTACTTTCCCTCTTGCTCTGGTTTCCCGGGGTTTATGTAATGATCTTTTTTGTTTTCAAGGCGCAAAGGGCAGTCGTTTTGGGCTCGAGTCTGTTACTTGCATTTATCGCGCTCTCCTTACCCCACGCCCTTAGAACCACCATCAGGCAAAATGTTTTTGATGGCATTACCCCTTTTTTGCAAATCTATTTGTCCCATGTCTTTATCATTCTTGCGCTTTATGGCTTTGCGGTGTTCCGGGCCCACGCGCTAAAACAAGAACAGGAGGCTCAGGCTTTTCGCGAATTAGCCTCCACTGATATGCTGACTGGCCTTTCTAACCGCAGACATATGACCGACTTACTCGAACTCGAGTTTAAACGCGCCGAACGTTATGATCATCCTTTTTCCATTATTTTGCTGGATATTGACAGATTCAAATTTGTCAACGATGTTTACGGGCATGATGTTGGTGATGAAGTGCTGGTTGATCTAGCCCATTTACTGCAATCTTCCCTGCGTGGCAGTGACCTTGCTGCTCGCTGGGGCGGCGAGGAATTTCTGGTTCTTTTACCTGAAACCTCAAATAGCAATGCGCTCATTGTCGCCGAAAACCTGCGTAAGCAAGTAGCTATGCATCTTACTTACCGGGGAAATCACTCGAGCATTAGTTCAGGCGTCGCCAGCTACCACCCCAATGACAGCCTGAAAAGTCTGGTAAAACGCGCCGATGACGCGCTCTATAAGGCAAAGGCTCAGGGTAGAAACTGTGTGGTAAATGAAAAGCTCGAGACCCTAATTAACGAATCCCCGGTGGAACCTGCGTAGGGGGTGGCTCGGGCAAATTGACGGGCACAGGCACGCCTACCAGACGCTTCATAACCCCATTTTCATTACACCCAACAAAAAAAGGGCAGCGTAAACACTCTGACCATACTCTCGGGTGCAGGTCTTTACTTTTATCAATCAACTTAAAGCCACATTTTTCAAAAAAACCGACCGAATAGGTCCAGGCAAACAGCGTTGGAATGCCGATACGCCTGGCCTCGAGTTCACAGGCTTCAACCAGTTTTTTGCCAACTCCTTTGGCTACAATGTCTGGCCTTACCGCTAGACCACGCACTTCAGCAATATCTCCCCAAAGAATGTGAAGTGCACCGTTTCCTGCAAAAATCGGGCCTTCATCAGTTTGAATTTCAGCTACAAAAAAGTCACGCATATTTTCAAAGATGTTTTGCATCGGTCGAACCAGCATTTTGCCCTGCGCCGCCCAGGCACCAATATTCTCAAAAATCAGCGGAACATCTTCCGAGTCAGCCGGCCTTACCGTTATGACTGGGTTATCAAGTGTGAGTGAATCAGACACGCTTTATTGTTGCATAAGTAAAAAGTCACTATTGCATTATTCCTAGCAATAGGGCAGGCAAAACGCTAACATCGGGCGGCTAACTTTTTGACTCAAGGTCAAACGCTAGAAAAACTGAACTAAGCCTGCTACGCCAAATACACAAAAGCATAAGCCAAAAATGCCATAAAACCAGCGCACCTTCTGACGTCCAAACAAACTTATAAGCAGGCGGACACGGCGACTGTTCATAAACCAATCCCAGTCGTAGTAAGCGGCACTTAGGCAAAACAGACCAGCCAAAACAATAAGGCTATATTCCATAGTTAGAGTTTAGGCAAAGGCCTGTAACAGCATTCTGACAGAAGCGTTAAGTTTCAAGCAGGCGTCTGGCCAGCTTTATCTGTTTCTTGACCTGTTCTGTACCTGTACCTCCGTAACTGTTACGCACGTTGACCACAGACTCGAGCTTAAGTACCTCGTAAACATCTTGCTCAATCAGGCTCGAGACCTCTTGCATCTCTGCCAAACTCAATTCCTGCAAATCCTTAGCCTGAGCAATACCCTTAGCTACCAGTTGTCCCACAACCTCATGCGCTTCTCTAAAGGGCAAGCCCTTTTTCGCCAGATAATCCGCCAGATCAGTGGCATTAGAATAGGCACGACCCGCAGCGTGGTACATTCGCGCCTTATTCAGCTTCATTTTTGGCAACATGCTTATAAGCAGTTTCAGGCAAATGGACAGCGTTTCGACCGTATCGATACAGCCCTCTTTGTCTTCTTGCATATCTTTGTTGTAGGTAAGCGGCAGACCCTTCATCAATGTCAACAAAGTCTGCAAAGCGCCATAAACACGCCCTGTCTTGCCGCGAATGAGCTCTAGCACATCCGGATTAATTTTTTGGGGCATCATCGAAGAGCCTGTACAATAAGCTTCAGGAAGCTGAATAAATTGAAACTCTTGTGAGGTCCATAAAATCCACTCCTCTGCCAAACGCGATAAATGCATCATCAGTAAAGAAAGGTTCGCCAAAGTTTCGATCACAAAATCACGATCACTCACGGCATCGAGACTATTGTGAGCGAGCGATGAAAACCCTAACTCTTTGGCCACCAAGTTACGATCGATAGGAAAAGTAGTTCCGGCCAGGGCGCCCGAACCTAAAGGCAGCGTATTAATACGACTAAACGAGTCCACAAGTCTCGCTAAATCCCGCAAGGCCATTTCATAATAAGCCATTAGATGATGTGCCAATGAAATAGGCTGAGCACGTTGCAAGTGAGTGTAGCCTGGCAACAAAGTGTCGATATGTTTTTCAGCTTGCTCCAATAAAGCCCGCTGATACTCCAGCAGAACTTGAGCCAGACGACTGACCTGATCTCGACAATACAAACGAATATCCGTAGCCACCTGGTCATTGCGCGAACGTGCTGTGTGCAGCTTTCCACCTACTTCACCAATGAGCTCGGTAAGCTTTGCCTCAATGTTAAGATGGACGTCTTCTTTATGCAGATCCCATTCAAAGTCACCTTTTTGAATATTCTTGTAGATCTTCTGCAAACCCCGAACAATCTTCTCAGCATCGCTTTTTTTAATAATACCTTGTTGAGCTAACATCCGAGCATGTGCAATACTGCCCGCAATATCGTAAGGATAAAGTTGATAATCAAAACCCACCGAGGCATTAAATTCATCAACTTCTGAGAGAGTCGAGCTCTGAAAACGGCCAC
>JAGQHN010000094.1 GCA_020431825.1 Trueperaceae bacterium
CGGTCATATGGCAGTTCTGGTAGATACGGCTGACAAGCAAGTGATGCACTACGGCGACGCCGGAGGTCACTATATTTTGTCCCTAAAGTACCCCGAGCACTATTTAGGCTTTGATGCTGACAAAGAGCAGGTGGTAGCAACCAGAGCCAGCATGTTTGACCGCTCAGTTACGGATGATTTGCTGGTTGTTGGTTATCACTTTGCCTGGCCTGGTGTTGGTCATATCTTACGCGATGAGAGTGCCTATAAATTTGTTCCTGCTTTCTGGACCTGGTAAAACCAAGTACAACCAAGCTAACAAAGTCGTTTAATGAAAACGGGATTTCCCGGTCCATAAACGCTACACGCTAGCTGAAAATCCTTGATTTTCAGCTAGGAGGTACTTAACTAGGCGATTTTTAATCCTCGAGCCTGGCACCTAGCCAGGCATTTTTATTGCATCATGACAGTGATTAAAGAAGCAGTATGACATTTTCAACTCACCCAAAAAGCACACTATTCTCATTGACATCCGACATAATTTCTTGAGCGTTGGGTTACGCTTTGTCTGACACCAGGTAAGTCTTGAGTTGGCAGCGAGTAAGGGAAAAGTATGGCAAATTCGGTAAAATTTCGCAGTCCAAAATTCATTTTATGGTTTTTTGGGGGTTTACTGATTATCTTTTTGAGTGTGGGTTTTATTTTTATAAGCAATCAGCGTCTCTCTGAAGAACAACCCAGGCTAGGCTCTCAGTTATTTGAACCGATTACCAAGATGCCCAAACATGCCATTGATGAAACCATTTTGTTTGGTGGTGCAAGTAACGATTCCAACACGCTTACTAGCGCTCAGGCAGACAAGCTCGAGCCTGTAGGCATCAGCATCATCCGCGATAAATACGCAGCCCCTCAGCGCTAGTTCGTTTCGACAATCTCCAAGCCTAAAACTTTAGAAGCAATCTCTGCCTGACTACGGTCTTTAGGTTCAGCCATTTCCCAGGGGCAGGACATAGCATTAAGCAAACGCTCGAGCCTGGCATCGTCACAGGTCCAATGGCCTGCTTCCAAATAAGCTTCTTGCTCATCAGCAAAACGAACGCGAATCATAAAACAACTCCAGATTTCTAATTAACCCAGTATAGTCAGAAGCACATTACAAAAATATTACCAGTAGCCTACCCCGAGAAAATTTAGCCGAAGAACTACGATCTCAGCTAATCCTCGCCAAAATCTGTTTTTTTAAGCAATAAATCGTCTTTTTCCTGCGTTAGCAATCAATGATGGATCAAGCTTTATGGAACTAAGGATAGCGCGAATGTGAGAATGATAAATGATAATAACGCGCACCTATAACACAAGTGCGCGTCTACTTTTGATTCTCAAACTTACGCTTTTACAGCCTGTACATCAAAATTAAACTGAACTTCTTCACTCACCAGCAGACTACCTGCTTCTAAAACCTGATTCCAGTTTAATCCCCAGTCTTTGCGGTTTAGCTTTCCACTTACCGAAGCGGCAGCTCTCGTCATACCCCATGGGTCTTTGATTGATTCTCCAAGCTCTGCTTTAAACTCAACAGGCTTGGTCTCACCGCGCATCGTTAGGGTACCTTTAACTTTGTAGGTGTCATCAGAAAGTTTTTGTACATCGCTACTTTCAAAGATGATTTCGGGGTGATTTTCCACATCAAAGAAATCAGCTGACTTTAAGTGACCATCACGCTGAGCATCTTTGGTAGAAATACTCGAGGGGTCAATCGTAACCTTTACTCCCTTGAGTTCCTCACCCTCCATTTCAACCGTGCCCGTAAAGCTGTCAAAGCTTCCTTTAACGGAAGAAATACCCATATGCCGAACTTTAAAATCCACGCTGCTGTGACTTGCATCTATATTCCAGTTGTCTGCCATGATTAGCTCCTAAAGAATCTTTCTGCGTAACGCAGTAATCACAATCATTATCCATGCAGTATATATTTTAAAGTAGTTTAGAATACTAAGCAAAGTATTTTCCAACTCGCATTTATCCTTATATGCTTGTAGGAAACCGCTGATGGCGTTACACTTTGGCAATTTTGCAGGTCTAAAGACAAGCTACTGGCAAAAACAACACAAAAGAAAGGGGAAGTGATGACAGCTCAAAGGATTACAGCTTTATGGCGAAAGAGTGGCTTTAAACTGCCAGCTCGAGTCCATAGCTTGCCCTACCCGATAAACCCATTACTAAACGCAGCTAGGGTCCGTCCTCTAGTAACATCATGGCTATTTGCGCAGATCAAGTCCCTTGGGAAACCATCTGGACAGAGGCTAAGCTATTAGCCTTTTAGCCCTTAGTCTGGTACTGGTTTCTGCTTTTATGCATGCCAGCTGGAACTATGTGGCCAAAAAAGTAAGCGGTGGGGTTGCGTTTGTCTGGCTGTTCTCGAGCCTTTCAGCAGCCCTCTATTTACCGCTTGCCGCTTATATATGGTTTACGCAACGTCCTGACCTTCAGCCCTTAAGTTTCGTTTTTATGCTGGGAACAGCGCTGATTCACATCGTTTACTTTTTGGTCTTGCAACGGGGCTACCGGGTAGGTGACCTCTCGCTGGTTTACCCGTTAGCCAGAGGGTCTGGCCCCCTCTTATCGACAATACTTGCCATCATCATCTTTAAAGAACGACCGACACCGCTAGCGCTTGCTGGCGCTGGTCTGATTATTGTCAGTGTTTTTTTACTGGCAGGGGGGCACACTCTCTTTCGTCAAGGCAAATCAGCAAAAACCCAAAAAGCTATTATCTACGGCCTGACCACGGGCTTACTGATTGCCACCTATACCCTCTGGGACAAATACGCTGTGGCGGTTTTGCTCATCCCACCTCTCATATTTGACTGGGCTTCAAATTTCTTGCGTAGTCTGTTTTTAGTACCGAGCGCCTACCAGAACTGGCAAACCGTAAGGTGGCACTGGTCAAAGCATCTGAGGGAAATTCTGGTTGTAGCTACCCTGAGTCCCCTGGCTTATATTTTGGTATTGACAGCTTTGCGCTTTTCACCTGTCAGTTATATTGCTCCAACAAGAGAAATAAGCATTTTGATGGGTACCCTTTTAGGTACAAGCTTATTAAAAGAGGGAGATGCAAAACGTCGGCTTTCAGCCGCATTTCTTATGGTGCTGGGGGTTATTGCGCTGGCACTGGGTTAAGCAGGTCTGCTGGCAAAAGGGAAAAGTGGAGGCCATTTTTGCCATGCTCTTTGACCCGGTACATTGCTCTGTCCGCCTTCTTGAGCAGTTCTTCAAGACTCTTGCCATCTTGAGGTGCGACACTTATACCAATACTTGCAGATATCAGGACCACTGCACTCAGCAGGTCATAGGGTTCTGCCAGAGCCTCGAGCACATGCTGTCCTATACGCAGGCATTCTTCTCTTGAGACCTGAGTAAGCAAAATAGCAAATTCATCACCACCTAAACGCGCCTGTAAATCTGTCTTACGCGTTAGTCTGGTGAGACGTTCGGCAACTTTTATCAAAAGATGGTCGCCGGTGGCGTGACCGTAGTTATCATTAATGGCCTTAAAACCATCCAGATCTATATAAAGCAGCGCCGCAGCCTTGCCTTGCTCGAGCCTACTGCCTGCCTCACGACCAAACGAGTTACGATTTAGGAGCCCGGTCAAAGAATCATGGTCAGCGTGGTAACTGATTAAGTCATTTTGCCGCTTCAGCGTTTGCCGCAGATCTTGCAAATATCCCACCATCAAACCAACGCCAAAAACCATAGCTCCAGGAAAAATAACAATCCAAACTCTGTGCTCGAGTAAACCGGTTGGCAAATACAAAAAAGCATTCAGCACAGCGCCAAAAAGGGCCAGCGCTGCTCCTTTGCGCATGCCCCAGAGCCAGCTACTCACTATGATTGGTATTAGAACCAGAATCCCGGTAGGCTCTTTGAGCAGCGGCACCAAAAGCAAAAAGCTTAAGATATAAGCAAGCCAGATAAGCCCGGTGCCTACCAGGCGAAGCCCGAGAAAACTGCGTATTTTACCCTCCCCGTGTTGAAGCACGGGGTCTACCATTTTTCTACCATAGGGCAAGCTCTCTGACAAAAAACTTATATCAGGACTCGAGACCTTCACCATTTCACCTGAGATTAACTTACGCCTAAAAGCAGCTAAACACTATAAAAAATCAGGCTTTAAGCAAAGGAGGCTCTCGATTTATTGTTAATCATTCCAATAAGTATTGCTGAGGCAATGCTAGCTCATCCGAGACTAACGAGAATGCTGGTGCGAATTGAAACGCAGTTTCAGCAAACAATACAAGCTTTGGAAGGCAATTGCTATAATAAAGAAAAGCTCCCGGTGGGGGTATCATCCTGGCAGATGGTCCGATTAAAGTATCGTTTGCGAGCCCAGCCAGATTCGTTGTTTTTAACCCCTTCGCTAGTTCATCTATTCACGCTATACCCTCGCCAACCTCCGTTTTTAGACAGGGAGGTTGAAATAAGCAATACAGCTTAGTCAGCAGCTTGCAGCAAACCATAACTCCCATCATGCCGCAGATAGACAACGTTAATGTCGTTGTTGTTAATATTTCGGAACATATAAAAGGTATGGCCTAAAAACTCCATCTGAAAAACAGCATCTTCGGGGGTCATGGGGCGCAACACATGTTTCTTAATACGGCTTATACCCGAAGGAAGAATCACCTGCGGAAGCGCTGCCATGCTTGATTCAAACTCGAGCTTGCTCTCTTTGCGTTTGTCTTGCCTGCGCCCCTCATAGCGTTTGAGCTGGCGCTCGAGCTTTGCAACTACAGCGTCTATTGCCTGATAAGCGTCACCAGAGCGCTCTTCAGCACGAACCATGGTATTAGGAAGGTTAAGCTGAATCTCTACTTTATGAGGTTTGTCACCCGTAGCACCTGAATACGAGATAACCACTTTGGCGTCAATCACATCTGAGCTGAAGTGATCCAATGACTCAAGTTTGCTACTCACATAGGTTTTCATTGCCTCGGTAATTTCAAGATGGCGACCAGAAATTTCGTAGATGTTCATACTGCCTCCTTTAACCAATCATAGGCTAGCTTTGGTACTTTGTGATTCATACTGACTTAAGATTCTGATAAGGGTCTGTGCCGACTCTTTTACGCTGAGTGAAAGCTCACTGCCCAGCTGAAAGCTCGAGCCCTCAATGGTATAAAGCCACAGTTTTGCAGGAAAACGGTCTAAAGTTTTGCCCAGTTTCAGGGCATTTGTCAGAGAGAAAGCGTGACTCGAGGCATCCTGAGCAGTCGCCTTAAAGTCTTGAGCCAAGAGGTCATAGGTCATTAGCGTGCCCTCCTGAATACCCAGACGGCTGGCGTCAATCAGCGTCACTTCATCAAAGCCCAACCAGAGCTCGAGTAAGTCTAGCGGCTCACCTTCATGGCACAAGACCGTTAACTCTGCCGAGCTAAGACCCTCAAGTTGCTCCGCCACAAAAAGGCCAACGGCGTCATCACCCCGAAAGGCATTTCCCAGACCAATAATCGCTCTCACAGGTGCTCTAACTCGAGTTTCAAAAAATGCGTCGCGCAAGAAATGCAGGGGTCATAGTTGCGGATAGCCTGCTCACATTGCCACTGCAAGTCTTCTTTGGGCAAATCTAATCTGTCAGAAACAAAGTGATGCAAATCGCCTTCAATGCTCTTCTGATTTTGTGAGGTCGGCGGAATGATGGTGCAGTCCTGTATGATTCCGGCATCATCAAAGGTGTATCGGTGATAGAGCATGCCTCTTGGCGCCTCACTCCAGCCGTAGCCCGTCCCGGCATTGGGCGTTACATCGACAAAAGCCTTTTCGGGTTCTTCGTAAGCACCAATAATGCGAATGGCTTCTTCGACGGCATAGAGCGTTTCAACGGCGCGAACCAAGATGCTCTTAAAAGGGTTTTTGCAGGTTTTTCCTAAACCTGACCTTAAGGCGTAGTCCTGAGCCAGAGGCGAAAGTTTATCAAAGTTCAGGCTGTAGCGAGCCTGAGGCCCAACAAAATAATTGCCTCTTGTTTTTATCACAGAATGAAGCGCATTAGAGTGCGCAACATGCTGCTCTTCAAAGATAGTTTCATAGTCTTTTTCTGCGATATTCAGGCCAGCATCTGACACCAGTCTGCCTTCATGAATAGCATAGGTATCCGGGTGGCGCATAGCCACATATTCGTAGTTATGTTCAAAATCTGGAAAGTTAAACCCTGCTACCCAGTCAATCGTTTCTTTAGCAGCTACCAGAGCCCACTCGAGCCTTTCCTTGAGTTTAAGCATCTGCGCTTTGGACGGCGCTTTGTAAAAACCACCAAGCCGTACATTGATAGGGTGAACAGCCCGTCCACCAACCAGTTCCATGATTTCATTGCCCACTTTTTTAAGCTGTAAACCGCGGTTTACAATGTCAGGAAAATCGGCTGCCAGATGTACCGAGCTTTCATAACCCAAAAAATCGGGCGCATGAAGCATATAGATGTGCAAGACATGGCTCTGAATCCACTCGCCGCAGTAAAGCAGTCGCCGCAAATCACGAATGACCGGCGTGACTTTCACGCCAAAGGCATCTTCAATCGCATTACAGGCACTCATCTGATAGGCTACCGGGCAAATGCCGCAAATCCGCGCTGTTATATCAGGGGGTTCGCTGTAGCTGCGGCCTCGCAAAAACGCTTCAAAAAAGCGGGGTGGCTCGTAAATATTTAGCTGAACTTCGTGAACTTTATCACCCTTAATTTTGACCAGCATGCCCCCTTCCCCTTCGACTCGAGCCAGCGCACCTACCTTGATGGTTCTAGTTGCCATGCGCTTCCCCTTCCTTTCTAAAGACTTCCGCACCTGCATTAAAGGTCCTGAGCGCCCTTATGACTTCATCGTCAGTGGCCCCCAGGTGCTTTTTCCACCAGCCCATGAGCGAAGAGGCATTGGGCAGTTCCATAGGGCCAAAGCAGCCAAAACAACCCCGTGCAAATGCTGGACAAATGGCGCCGCAGCCCGCCTGGGTCACCGGGCCAAGACAAGGTTTTCCACCAGCGACCATGACACAGACATTGCCCTGCTTTTTACACTCGAGGCAAACGCTGTGGCTGGGGGTCACGGGTTTACGACCATTTAAAAAGGCATTAATAACTTCTACCAGTTGCATTTTATTGATAGGGCAACCACGCAGTTCAAAATCAACAAAGACATGCTCACTGATTGGCGTTGAAGTCGCCAGGGTCTTAATGAATTCCGGATGTGCGTAGACAACGCGAGTAAAGTCAGTGACATCGGCAAAGTTGCGCAACGCCTGAACCCCGCCTGCGGTGGCACAGGCACCAATGGTAATCAGGGTTTTAGAAACCTTACGCACTTTCTTAATACGCTCGGCGTCATGAGGGGTGGTTACCGAGCCTTCCACCAGAGAAACATCATAAGGGCCTTTAACCGTAGCCCGTGACGCCTCTAAGAAATAAGCGATCTCAACCTCACCCGTCAGCGCCAGAAGCTCATCTTCACAGTCCAGCAAACTTAACTGGCAACCATCGCACGAAGCAAATTTCCAAACAGCCAGTTTAGGTTTGCGACCATAAGTTTCTTTAAAGCCTGTCATCTCACACTTCCCAAAGATTTAAGAGCCAGGCAATCTCGGCGTAGCTAAAAACAGGGCCATCTTTACAGATAAAATGTGGACCGTACTGACAGTGTCCACACAGGCCAATGCCACACTTCATATTGCGTTCCATCGAAACAAAGACCTGCTCCTTAGCCACCCCTCGTTTAATGAGTTCTTGCGCAGTAAAACGCATCATGACTTCAGGACCGCAGATCATGGCGGTGGTGTTACGCGCTTCAAATGGCGCACGTTTTATCAGTTGCGTCACAAAACCAACATTGCCCTGCCAGTTTCCCGTTGCCCGGTCAACCGTGACAAAAACATCCAGATCAAACTTGGAGCGCCACTGCGCCAGTTCTTTTTTATAGAGGATGTCTTCGGGGGTGCGTGCCCCGTAGAGGAGCACAACCTTGCCGTAATCCGAGCGGTGATTCATAACATGATAAAGTGCAGGTCGTAAGGGTGCCAGACCAATCCCTCCGGCAACCAGCACAATGTCCTGATCTTTAGCCTCCAGGACAGGCCAGCTCGAGCCAAAGGGCCCGCGTATTCCTAAAACATCAGCTTGCTTTAATGCTCGCATGGCTCTGGTAACGGTGCCTACTTCACGCGTTGTATGAATCAGGGAAGCAGTATCTTCGGGGTCACCACTGATTGAAATCGGTATCTCACCAACGCCAAAAACATAAAGCATATTGAATTGACCTGGTTTGAATGCAAAACCAGCGTTTCCGGCAGCAGGTTTAAGCTCGAGCGTAAAGGTATCGCCGGTATCTTTGTGCACCCGCTCAATCCGGTAAGGCTCAGGCTGCATCGGAAGCATGGGTACCTGGGAAGTACTATGAAGGGGTTCCATAAAGATCCAGTACCTGCAAGCGGGTGGCTTGCAACCGCTCAAGCATGAGTGAAGCAAAGCGTTTCATAAGCCGATAACCCAGACTATTATCTTGCTCGAGCCTTTCTCTAACTTTTTCCGCATCAAAAGCAAGGAGGTGAACATGGCTCATGGCTCTGGCATCAAAGTGCCAGCTATAAGGGGGAAAAAGCCATGACCAGCCTAAAGCGTCACCAGCATGAAGTGTCTGAATGGTTATGACTCCCCGTTTTGGATGACGTAACTCGAGGGCGATATCTCCTTCGCGAATAAGGTAAAAGTGCCGGGCCTCCTGAGCTTCCTGAAACAAAATGCGACCTGCGTCAAGCTGTTCTGCTGAGGCACAAGTCGCCAAAAATTCTAGCTCTTCCTCAGAAAAGTCCTGAAACAGGGGATGCTGGGCAAACATAGTCTTAATTTGATTCACTTTGACCTCTTTCTTGCCTGAACACCTCGAGTTCAGCCGTTATATCTATACCCACCGGACACCAGCTAATGCAGCGTCCACAGCCCACGCAGCCCAGACTGCCAAACTGATCTTGCCAGCTGGCTAATTTATGGGTCATCCACTGGCGGTACCGTGATTTACTCGAGGGTCGTACGCTACCCCCATGAATGTAGGAAAAGTCTGAGGTAAAACAAGAATCCCAGCGCCGAACTCGTTCTGCTGTATCGCCCGTTAAACTGGTAACATCATCAACCGTTGTGCAAAAACAGGTAGGGCAAACCATGGTGCAGTTGCCACAACTAAGACAGCGTTCGGCAATCTCATCCCAGTGGGGGTGTTCGTAACTGGCATAAAGCAAATCTTTAATGCCTTCCGTTGGAAGTTTCTTGGAAATTTGCTCCTCAGTAGCTTTAACGCGGTTTTGGGCAGCCTCGAGTTCTGCTTCAGAAGCTGCTGGCAAATTAACATCCTTTACAAAAACTTGTCCTTTTTCACTGCCCGTTTCCAGCACAAAGTAGTGTTCTGTCTCATTTATTAGTTCTGTAAGAAGCAAATCAAAGCCAGCCTCGACTTTGGGTCCTGTTCCTAGCGAACTGCAAAAACACGTTGGTGCTGCCTGCGTACAGTTCACCGCAAGGATAAAAGCATTTTTCCGGCGCTCTAAGTAAACCGGGTCCTGATAGTCAGAATCCAGAAACACCTTATCTTGTATCAAAATGGCATTTAGCTCGCATGCTCTCACCCCGATAAAGGCGTAGCGCGGCGCAGATTCTCTCTCTTTTGGAATAGCAAACCCATCCTCCGTTCGCTTAGCTTGCCAGAGGCTAAACACGGGAGGATGTAAATAGTGCTTGACAGACTGGGGACCAAGCACATAGCCAAAATAAGCATCATCGTTACGTTTTTTGAGTCGGTAATAGCCAGGACCCTGCTCATCGGTAAGTCCAATGGGCAAATCCTTCACCCTTGTTAAGCGGTCATAAACAATCGCATCATCTTTAAGTTTGGGCCCAATAATCTCATAGGACTGCGACTTAAGTTTCTCAAACACTTGCTCTAAGCCACTCGGCTCGAGCCGATAGCCTTGCATAATTCAGCTCCTACCCTATTTCAAAGCTTTTACTGGCAAACTGGTCCAAAAAATCCTTTACCTGACGACCCAGCTTGTCATACTCGGTAAATTCCTGATCATGGCTGAGATCTAGCTCTACCTTGCCCAGCGTCTGACGCAAGATGACTTTGGCCAGCTCTTTTCGAAAGTAATCCATG
This sequence comes from Trueperaceae bacterium, assembly GCA_020431825.1. Taxonomy (GTDB): domain Bacteria; phylum Deinococcota; class Deinococci; order Deinococcales; family Trueperaceae; genus JAHEBB01. Next base: position 10,167 of record JAGQHN010000094.1, read on the forward strand.
TCAAGTAAATGAATGGCACCCGCAACAGGTAAGCATTGCCTGGGCTGCCAGCCCGTCTCTAAGGTAAACCGCTCTATATACTTGGCAACATCGGCCTTATGGTCAGGGCCCGGCAGCAGGGCACTTAAACTAACAGAGAGAAAAAGTCCAGGAAGACCTTGTAGCTTGTCAAGATGGCTTTTGATAAAAGTCAGCATTGACTCCTGATGCGCTCCGTGATGCACCGAAGCAATGACAATGAGGGCGTCAAAGCTATCTAACAAGTTGAACGGACCTTCGGCAGCATTGTGTACTGCAGGACGATAACCAGCTTCAGCCAGGTCGCTGTGCAGACGCAGTGCAATGCGTTTTGACTGGCCTTCGGTGGTTGCATAAACAATAAGTACACGCATCTGCTTATCCCTTTCCTTCTCTTTTAACCTGGTACATCTAGAGCGTTACGGAACGCTTGCTAAGTACCCCTTATCTGGCTTAAATGCCAACTTCTACCCGTTCAGGTTTAATAAGTAAGATGGGCAGGGTGCTTTGTCGTAAGACTTTTTCCGCAACGCTACCCATAAGGACTCGAGTCAAACCACTCCGTCCATGCGTTGCCATCAGGATGAGATCATGGTCTTTGGCCTCATCTATGATTTCTTTTGCCGGGTCACCAAAGCGGATTTTTGCTGTTACGCTGTAGCCCTCGGCTTCTAGCCTGGCAATGTCAGCCGCTAACTCATGTTCCAGCTCTGCCTCGAGGCTTACTTTTAACTCATCCAGATAAATAGGATAAGTAGCTCCCATTCTGGGCTTCATATCGTTATAACTAAGGACAGCCCCGTGGAGTGCCGGAGGGCTTGGCCTGCCGTCTGGCAGTTTGGGTTCTTCGGCAACCCTTAGCAAGGTCAGCACAGCTGTATCGGGTGATAGCTGTTTTTTGACAATACCCAGAGCCTGACGACTAAACTCTGAATTATCCAGAGGCAGCAAAACACGTTTTAGTTCCATAGCAGATCCTTTCTCAGTTTGTTTCTTCGCTACTGCGCACAATCAGACAGGGCTTGCTGCTGCGACGAATAACCCCTTCAGTGACCGAACCAAACATAAAGCGGTTAAAACCGCGGCGACCATGAGTACCAATCACCAGTAAATCTGCGTCTTTTTCGGCTTCGATGATCGCATCAACTGGCGCCTCGCGCTCAACCAGTTGAGAACTTGCTTTTACTCCCTGGGCCTCAGCCATTTGCATGGCGACTTGCAAGGCCTCTTCTCCAACACGTTTAACCGACTCGTAAAGATCGGGTTGATACGTGGCAATTTCAGGGGCTATGTAAATAGATCGTATGGGGTCTTCAACAATATACAGAAAGCTGACTTTAGCAGAAACTGCTTTTGCCAGTTTTAGACCCTCTTTGATCGCCATTTCGCTGCATTTACTACCGTCGGTTGGCATCAGTATGGTCGTGTACATAGGGACCTCCTTTGCCTTAGCGTAGGTCAAAAGGCGGTCTGCAGCATCCGCATTGCTCTGACAGTTTGTCCTAGATTTTCCGACTGCTTTTTAGCTGCGGCACATAAATCTGGCACTGATTGTGGTGCCTTTGCCGGGGGAGCTTTCAATCAGCAGTTTGCCACCCGCCAGCTCAATTCTTTCGCGCATCCCGGCTAAACCAACATGCTCACTCGAGACCACATTGTCAAGCTCAAAACCTTGACCGTCATCTTCGATAACCAGCTGGATTTGGTTGTTCTGGGTTATCAGGGTTACTGAAGCATGGTTTGCTCTGGCATGACGAGAAATATTGGTGAGCGCTTCTTGAACCACCCGGTATATAACTGTTTGCTGATCTTTAGGCATGACCTCAGGCAGGCGAATCAGGGTTTCTAGCTGCAGGCTCGAGCGCTCACGCAAATCTCTCACCAGGCGGTTGAGAGCAGGCTCGAGCCCAAGTTCATCGAGCAAAGCCGGCCGCAAGTCACGCGAAATCCGTCTGACATCTGCGAGGATTTCATCCGTTTGTTGTTTAAACTGTTGCAGATTGGGTTCCGTGTCACTTGCCATGGCATTGGTCAAACCCAAACCTAAACCCGTCAGAGATTGACCTACTTGATCATGAAGATCTCTGGAAATACGGGCACGCTCTTCTTCCTGAGCACTCAGCAGACTTTCCAGCGCACGCTGCCGTGACGTGATGTCTAGACCAAGCGCAGCAACCCCAACGATCTCGCCATAAAGATTGGTTATAGCCGTGTTGTACCATTCACACAGCAGCACGCTGCCATCTTTAGCACTATTGCGGTGAGCACTGCGCAAGCCTTCTGGCCCAATCTTGCCCGTTAACAGCGGCTTTAGCTGATTCCTGAGATCAGCAGGGATAATGATGTCAGCCGAGGCTTGTAGCACAACTTCTTCGGCTGTGTAACCAAAGAGCCGCTCGGCTGCTGGATTCCAGGCAGTTATAAGCCCATCTTCAATCCGCCACTCTATCGCTGCCAAAGGCGTATGCTCGAGGTGCATCGCCATGCGCTCACGGCTCTCCCTAAGGGCTTCTTCAGAACGCTGACGCTCACTGGTATCAACCACAATGGCAGCAAAAAGCGGTGGGTTTTCATCGGCAAAAAGCTGCAAATTGATATCTGCCGGGTAGCTCGAGCCGTCTTTGCGCTGATAGGTGGTAGAAAACTGAAGCGCTCGTTTTTTACCCGTTCGTAGCGGCGTCACTAAGTCTTCAAAACGGTTTAAATCATAGTCCAGTTGAATATCCAGTGGGGTCAAATGCGCAAGTTCGTGTTCATCGTAACCCAGATTTCTTCGGGCACTCTCATTGCTAAAGATAAAGCGCAGAGTGCGCGCGTCAAAAAGATAAACCTCATTTGTAGACTCTTCAATAATTCGGCCAAGTCGGTTCCGTTCAGCCTCTATGCGCTTTTGCTGGCTGATGTCACGAATGGCAGCAGAAACCAGCGTAGAATTCCCCACCTGAATAGGATTAAGGCTGATTTCAACAGGATGCTCGAGCCCATCTTTAGCAAGGGCAAATAAGTCGAGCGTTAAACCCATAGGCCGCGCCTTGGGGTTAGCAAAATAGGCTTGCAAATGCTGCCGGTGCTGTTTACGAAATCTGTGAGGAATAAGAATGTCCAGATGTTGCCCAAAAAGCTCATCGCGGCTATACCCAAAGAGGCGCTCGAGGCGTTTATTCACAAGCTGAATGAGCCCTTCACTGTCAATTAGGAGCATAGCGTCAAGGGGAGACTCGAGTAAGAGTTCGGCCTGTCTCTCTGCTTGTTTAAATTCTGTAATATCTTTATGAGTAATAAGAAGACCCTCTTCAAAAGCCTGCATATCCATACGAAACCAGAGCTCAGGCATAAGGCGAAACTGGTAGTCCAGTTGAAAACCACTGCGCTGTCCCTGAAGGATTTCAGCAATAGCCTGAGTACAGCGAGCTAAATCCTGCTCATCCAGTATGTTTAAGGACGCGCAGAGTTCTGCATAGGAAGCTGTCAGAAGGGCCTGATCATATCCTAGCGACCTGACCAGGCTGAGCCAGGCCGTATTGGCAAAACTAAGCTTTCCTTCTTTATCGGTAAGCAGCACTGGCAACGGCAAAGCATTGAGCAGATGGTTTGCTGAAGTTTCTGAAAACGTTCTGGAGCTCATAAAATCATCCAAAGCTTCCCACTATCCAGCAGATAGCTATTTCAGTCTAACAGAGTTTACCCGTTTGAGAGAGGTGACTTTTGTTCCTGCTACCTGATTGAAACGAAAACGACCTCTAACCTGTGTACTACTCTAAGGGTAATTTAACAAGTCTGTATCCCTTAACCTACTGCATTGATTTCATCAGTCAGAATTGTACCGCTACTGTCAAGTATAAGCGTTAGTGAAATGCTAAACAACGCAAAATAAAAACCCCCTGGTCTAGTGCCACATTTGGCATTCTGGGGGTTTGGATAGGGGAAAAGCGGTGGCCTTCCCTTGATCATTTTGAGTATAGATCTTAGACCTGCTGGCAGGGTCAGTAGATTTCTTACAAGCAGGTCAGATTTACACCCCTTAAACTCACCTTGTTAATTCTTTATGCTAACTATTCAATATTCGTAAGTATTTTCCTGAAGCAAGTCGTTTGTCGCCCCATTCTTAATCCTGCAGGAGGTAAGCCCATGGCCGTTGGTAGAAAATCTGGCATTTCTGACAACAAATTAAACAATAGCTTTAGCAACCCCATCCTGCCGAACACCTGGAAAGGGGAAACCAACTGCATCGTTGGTCCTTTCTCAGGCAAAAACATCGCCGAGTATTTTGCCAACCGCGTCGTTGATTTTGGTCACTATGAAATGTACAGCGAGCGCATTTTTGCCAAACGCGATGCCTGGTTTATTGAAATCCAGAAGATTGAAGTTCAGAATAGGGTCGTATCATCCTGACAAATAGTGCCGTTAACGTATCATTTGCGAGCCTATCCAGATTCGTTGTTTTCTAAGCCTTAACTATTTCATCTGTTTACGCTCTCCCCTTAGCCAGAATAGCTGTCTTTCCCTTTCAGAGATCATATAAGCTTTTCACAACGAGCTTCTCATAGTCTGAAATCTGCCCTTTGCCGCTTATAGGCTTTAGTTACGCAGGTCATCCTCAAGTTTCCCACGACTAAGGTAAGACATTTCAGGATGCTTTAGCCCATCTTCACGGCTTAGCATGTCTGGACATGACAGCTGGCACCCTACCAAAAGACGTCCAACTTTCAGGTTTAACAGACGCCGAAGCCAAGCGGAGGCTCGAGCATTTTGGACCCAATGTCATTCCAGAAAAAGCCCGGAAGACCCTCTGGCAAAGCTTTTTAAAACAGTTTCGCAGTCCGCTTATTTATATTCTGCTTTTTGCCCTGGCATTTGACAGCGCTGCCTGGATACTTGAAGGCGCAAAAGGCTTACCGCTCGAGTCTTTAGCCATTGCAGTGATTCTGCTGGTCAATGCCTTTTTGGGTCTCCGTCAGGAATACCGCGCAGAAGCAGCACTTGAGCATTTGAAGGATTTAAGTGCACCGCAAGTCTGGGTCATGCGCGAAGGAAAGCTAGCACAACTGGCAGCCAGTCAAGTAGTCCCGGGCGATCTTGTCAGGCTCGAGGCGGGTGAGCGTCTGGCTGCCGATGGCCTGGTGGTTAAAGGTCAGGGACTTATAGTTGACGAGTCAGTACTGACCGGTGAAGCTGCCGGGGTTGGCAAAACCCTGGACGATGAAGTCTTTGCTGGTACCCTCATTACTCAGGGTACAGCTTTTATGGAAGTAAGCCGTACGGGCATAACGAGTGCCAAGGGCAAACTGGCCCATCTGCTCAGCAGCCTGGATACAGAAAAAACACCTCTTGAGCAGCGACTCGAGCACTTTTCCAATCAGATAGCCCGCTGGATTATCGGCCTGGCACTTATCCTCACTGCTATTACCCTTTTCTATGATGGTATCTCGCATTTTGCCAGTATCTTTCTCTTTGCAGTTGCACTCGCTGTTGCGGCTATTCCTGAGGGTCTACCTGCCATCCTTACAACCACACTGGCTCTTGGAACAGAGCGCATGGCGCGCCACAAAGCTGTCGTTAGACGGCTGGCTGCGGTAGAAGCACTGGGCTCGGTAACGGTCATAGCTACAGACAAAACAGGAACTCTGACCGAAAACCGCATGCAAGTCCGCACGCTTGATACCTACAACCGCACCCTGGCGCTAAGGACTATGGTTATAGCATCTGATGCCGACCTTGCCTCTGGTGTTGGTGACCCTGTTGATTTAGCTCTACTCGAGTATGCCAAGCAACACTCAAACACAGTAGAAAAAACTGCTACGTTTGAAATCATCAGTACCAAACCTTTTGACTCGGCCTGGAAATACACAAGGGTCAGCCTGCAGGAAGGCAGCCAAGTCACGAGTTATTTTAAAGGTGCCGCCGAAGTTTTACTCAGTATGAGCGGCTTAGCTCAGGGGGAACAAAACAACTGGCTCGAGAAACTCTCAGCCTACGGCGCCGAAGGCTACCGTACCCTTGGTCTGGCAACCTCTAGGGGCGAAAGTGAAAGTAAGTTGACCTTTTTGGGTCTGGTTTTGCTACATGACCCGGCTCGAGCCGAAGTGCCTGAAGCCATCAGGCAGGCGCAAAACGCCGGTATTCGCGTCATAATGATGACCGGAGATCACCCGGCAACCGCACTGGCAGTTGCCAATACCGTGGGCATAGATGATGGTCGTGTCTTGCTTGGGTCAGAGCTCGAGCAGTTAAGTGAACTAGAACTCAGCGAAGCACTAAAAGAATGTCATGTGCTGGCCAGAGTCAGTCCAGAGCACAAGCTTAAAGTTGTTGAAGCCCTCAAAGCTGGCGGCGAGATTGTAGCAGTAACAGGGGACGGTATTAATGACGCGCCAGCCTTAAAACGCTCTCATGTGGGTGTCGCTATGGGCATTCGCGGCAGTGAAGTAAGCAAAGAGGTTGCCGACCTGGTCTTACTCGATGACAACTTTTCAACCATTGTGAAAGCCATTGAAGAAGGTCGCAGCATTTACACCAATATTCAAAAGTTTATACGCTTTTTGTTTGCCACCAATCTGGCTGAGGTTTTGCTCATTGTCGCTGGAATGCTCTTTGCTTTTATTTGGGGTTGGCGACAGGCAGATTCCAGCCTTGTTCTACCGCTGACGGCTGTCCAAATTCTCTGGATAAATCTACTTACCGATGCTCTACCTGCGCTGGGGCTTGCCCTGGACAAAAATCTGGACAGTATGACCCAAAAACCCAGAGCAGCTGCCAGTCCGCTGCTTGACCGTTTATCCGTCTGGTATCTTGGCTTTAGCGCAACTTTGCTGGCAGCCGTAGCCGCTTTTGCCTACTGGTACTTTGCCACCCAAAAGGGTAACTTCATAGAGGCCAGAACTATGGCCTTTTATCTGCTTATTTTTGGACAACTCGGCTATGTGTTTAGCGTCAGACAGTTGGGCGGAAAAACCAGACTCAACCCATTCCTACTGATGGCGGTCGCACTGAGCTTTGCTTTACAGGTAACAATAAACTATCTACCAACCTTACAAGCAATGCTTGGCCTAAGCAGACTCGAGCCCACAGCGATGCTGATTTTACTGGCATTAGCTGCCCTCATAAGCACCTTGAGTGGTTTCTTTAGCCAGTTCCTTAAGGCCGTAAACCGCTAATTAAGGGTGGCTAAAAGCTCTGCCAGTTGCGCCTCATCAAGTATTTGAATGCCAAGACCCTCAGCCTTTGCAAGCTTTGACCCTGCATTTTCCCCTGCGACCACATAATCTGTTTTCTTACTCACCGATGATGCCACTCTGGCCCCTAAGGCCTCGAGCCTGGCCTGGATTACAGTGCGCGCCTCACTTAGGGCTCCGGTCAGGACAAAGGTTTTGCCTTTGAGCACATCAGAGGTTACTGCCCTTTCTGCTACCGGGTCCAGGCCTTTGGCCTGCAAATCGGCAAGCAGGGCCTGCATTTCTGGCTGTTGCAACGCGCTCAAAATGGCCTCAGCAGTAGTTTCACCAATATCGTTAAGGGCAACCAGATCGTCCAGTTTTGCCGCTTTCAGTGCCTCAAGATTGGGAAAAGCTCGGGCCAGCACGGCTGCTGTTCTCGAGCCTACATGGGGCAAGCCCAGCGCCACCAATAAGCGAGCCAGGGGCTGATTTTTGCTGGCCTCAATATTGGCAATCAGCTTATTCGCAGAGAGTTCACCAAAACCCTCTAAACCCTTTAGATCTTCTGCTTTAAGTTCATACAGGTCAGGTATACCTTTTATAAGGCCTTTGGCCAGTAAAAGCTCGAGCGTTTTTACCGCAAGCCCCTCTATATCCATCGCACCGCGCGAAGCAAAGTAACTCAGCTTTTGTAGTTGTTGCGCCGGACAGGTTGGGTTAACACAGCGCACATTGGCTCCATCTTCAAGAAGCTCTGCCCCACATTCAGGACAGGTCATTGGGAAGCTATAGGGCTCCAGTCCTTTGGGTCGTTCCTCGGTTATCACGCGAAGAATCTCAGGAATGATGCCTCCTGATTTATGAATCAGTACCCGGTCACCAATCCGAAGGTCAAGCTCGGCAATAAAGCCCGGATTATGCAATGTTGCCCGCGACACCTCGGTGCCTTCTAGAATGCGCGGCTCGAGTTCAGCAACAGGTGTTACCTTACCGGTTCTGCCTACCTGCAAACTGATCGCCTGCAAAACGGTCACCACTTCTTCCGCTGGAAATTTGTAAGCAATTGCCCAGCGAGGTGCGCGGCTGGTGCTGCCCAGTTCTTCCTGCAACTGCAAATCATTGACTTTTATCACCACACCATCAACCTCATAGGCAAGGCTGGGCCGCTTTTGACGCCAGTCTTCCATAAGCTGTTCCACCGCTGCCGCAGAAGGCACCACCTTTCGGTCAGGATTCACCCTGAAGCCCTGAGCCTCTAACCAGTCAAGCAGTTCTGCCTGGGTTTTTAACCCCAGATCCCGGCTCGAGCCCATACCATAAAAATAAGCCTGCAAATTTCGAGACGCTGCCACCTTAGGGTCTATATTTCTGACAGTCCCGGCTGCAGCATTGCGCGGATTCTTAAAGAGAGCTTCCCCTAATTCTTCGCGCTCCGCATTGATGCGGGCAAATTCTTCTTTGGATAAATAAACCTCACCTCTGACTTCTAGCGTGGCTGGCGCAGCCTCGAGCCGTCTTGGCAAGCCAGGAATTCCCAATATATTAAAGGTAATGTCTTCACCCTGGGTGCCGTTGCCCCGCGTAGCCCCCCAGATTAAGATGCCCTGCTCATAAAAGAGATTGATGGAAAGGCCGTCAATTTTGAGTTCGGCAACATACTCGAGTTCCCCCTCATAAGCCAGTGCCCGGCGAATGCTCGCCTCAAACTGCTCGATGTCGTCATGATTAAAGGCATTGTCCAGTGACATCATGCGGTGTGGGTGGGTAATGGTCTTAAAGCTTGCTTTAAGCGCGCCGCCGACCTGCCGGGTGGGAGAATCTGCTAAAACAAAGTCAGGATGCTGGGTCTCGAGCTCTTTTAGGCTCGCCAGTAAAGCGTCATATTCCTGATCGCTGATTGCTGGCTTGTCCTCAACATGATAAAGATAATTTGCCTCTCGAATCCGCTCGCTTAAATCGCGAATTTTATCCCTTATAAGCTTTTCCTCTTGAATACTTGACACATCCAGTAGTATACGTTTATGAAGTACCTTTAAGGGTTTTTAGCCAGCTTTTCACAGAGCGAAATTGCCATTCATAAATCGTTTAACGGGGAACTAGCCTTATTAGGCATCATGGTATACTCAGCGCAACAAAGGTGCTTATCAGTCTCTGGTAAGGCTTTGGATTTATTAAGGAGGACAAATGAAAAAAGTATTGCTCATGGTAGCAGCGCTAGCTTTTAGCGTAACTTTTGCCCAGGATTTTGTTATGGGTATCAACTTTGATGCAGGTGGTAAATTTGATGGTTCTTTTAACGAAGGAACCTTTAATGGATTTACCAAAGCTATTGATGAACTGAGTGGCGACTATGATATCGAACCACTCGAGTTTGAAGGTCAACCCGATACCTTTGCGCAAGGCCTGCGTCAAATGGCCAATGAAGGTGCCGACTTAATTATTGCTCCTGGTTTTTCGCAAGTAGACGCCATTCATAGCCTCGCCGCTGAGTATCCAGATACCTATTTTGTAAATATTGATGGCGGTATCGATAACCCTGCTGCTAATGAACTTTATGTTGGTTTCGCTGAGCACCAGGGTAGCTATCTTGTCGGCTACCTGGCAGGCACCATGAGCCAAACCGGAGTTGTTGGCTTTGTTGGTGGCATGGACATCCCACTTATTCACAAGTTTGATCTTGGTTACCAGGAAGGTGTTATGGCTGCGTGCCCAGACTGCACCGTTATCAGTAACTATGTTGGTGTTACCCCAGCCGCCTGGAATGACCCTGCTAAAGCCAAAGAACTAGCCACCGCCCAACAAGCTCAGGGCGCAGATATTATCTATGCTGCTGCTGGCGCAAGTGGCAACGGTGTTATTGACTTTGTCAATGAAACCATGTGCTACATGGGTGCAAGCCGCGAAACACCTCTGACGGCAACCGCTGCTGTACTACCTAAGAGTGCTGATTATAAAGCCAAGTGTGGTGAAGGCAGCCAACCCCTTTTCTTTATTGGCGTTGACTCAAACCAAAACCCTCGTGGTGACACCGATGGCAACGTAAGAACCCTAAACCACGGTTTAACCAGTATGCTTAAGCGCGTTGATGTTGCCGCCTATGACGCCGTATATGCTGTAGTTAATGACGAATTTGAAGGTGGTTTCTTAACCCTCGACTTAGCCGCCGATGGTGTAGGCTACGCCCTTGATGACTACAACAAAGCCCTCATTCCTGAAGCTGTTGTAACTGACCTTGCTAAAATCAAGGAAAAAATCATTTCTGGCGATATTACTGTTACTGACTATACAGCTCAGTAACTTTCAGGTATTTCTGTTTAAACCCCGACCGGTTGGTCGGGGTTTTTTTATTGTTTCGTTTCAGGGCGTACGCATATGAAGAAGTTGAATGATAATGAGGAATGCTAGAGAAAGAGATACCTGAATTATTAGAGCGGT
>JAGQHN010000095.1 GCA_020431825.1 Trueperaceae bacterium
ACTACATCATGAGCAAAGGTAAACCCTAAGGCCAGCAGAATGCGATCATCTGGCTCATTTTCGATGGGGCCAAGAGCGCGCAGCTTTTGGGCACGTTCAAAATAACCATCGGCATAAGCGCTTGGGCTCGAGCTTGCACCCCAGGCGCTGTTGGCAATCGGGCGCTTAATGATAAGGCCCATGCCTTTTTCTCTGATTTTGTCAAACAGGGTATGCCTGGCTTTTTGCTCAACCAGGTTAAAACTGGTTTGCAGGGTATCAAAAAGACCACTTTCAACTGCCCAGACCGCAGCATCGTTGTCACCACTGTAGCCGATGTAGCGGGTTTTTCCTTCTTGTTGGGCCTTTTGCAGAGCTTCAATCGCTTCGCCTTTTTGCAGAACATCAAGACCACATGAATGAAGCTGCACCAAATCAAGGTAGTCAGTGTTCATGCGTTTGAGGCTTCTATCTATGCTGTCAGTTATGGTTTTGGCTGTCCAGGGTTCGCCCTCGTAACCACCTGCAACGTGACCAGCCTTGGTTGCTAAATAGTACTCAGTTCGCCTATGGGCGACGCTTTTTCCGACAAATTCTTCGCTGACGTTATAGCAGGCAGCCGTATCAAGAAAATTTATACCTAAGTCCAGGGCATTATTCAGGACTTCAGCGGCTCTTTTCTCATCAATGCCCCCATAGCCAATTTCAGATAATCCTGAACCGAGGCGACTTACTTGCATATCTGTTTTGCCTAATTGTCGTTTTTCCATGCCCGAGCATACCCTGCCCGTGTCAGTTCTTTTTGCAATGCACTTAGCATTTAAAAGTTTCCTGACCGCTAAGTCAAAGGTCTAGCGAGGGATGCTTTAAACGAATCCAGTTCTTATGAGAAATTTTTCTCATGTAAGAATAAACAGACTAAAAAGCTGGCTTTGTAAAGAAAGCGTAACAATCCTTGTTTACCATCAAACCGTGATTACATTTCTTGTCGCATCTTGAATAATCAAGTTTTCCCATTTGAAAGGATTCTTATGAAACGATGGGCGTTGGGATTTATTTTATTGTGTTTTATCGCTGTTGCGCAGCAGTCGCCACTCGAGTTAAAGCTCGAGCGCTTTGTCATTACGCAAGTTGAACAGGACGGCGAAATGACCGAACTCAGGGCGGCAGCCTTTGAGTCACGTCCCGGTGATGTGATTGAAGAAGTTCTCACAGCTACCAATCTGACGGCTGAGAGCCTGACTGGCGTAGCCCTCGAAATACCTGTTCCTCTTGGTAGCAGCTATCTGGCTGACACTGCGTCAGTGCTCGAGCTTGAAAGTCAAAGCATTGTCCCGCAGTTTAGTTTTGATAACGGCTCGAGCTTTGCCTACGCTCCCCTTTATAAAACCATCACCGTCCTTGAAGACGGTAAGGAGGTCACTAAAGAAGTCATTGTTGATCCCAGTGAATATACCCATGTTCGCTGGCTTGTACCCCAATTCAGTGCTAATGCAGAACTCACAGCTTCTTTTCGTGCTGTAGTCCGTTAGGTTTTCCCATACTCTTTCTATTCCGGAGGCATAATTAATGTTGCAAGCTCATAGAAGCCTGTTGGTTCTACTCTTACTTTTGGCCAGTTTCGCGTTGGCCGTAGGTACCCCTGCAGGTGAAGAAATTACGAATCAGGCAACCGCCAGGTATACCGATTCGGGCGGTCAGAATCAGACCACCAACTCAAACCAGGTAATTACGGTTGTCAAACAAATTTACGGTGTCAGCATTGTGGCTGACGGTACCACGACCGTTCCTGGGCAAAGCCAGAATGCCACGCCAGGTGCTACGGTCTATTATCCTTATACCCTTACTAATACTGGAAATGGGATTGATAGCTTTGATCTCGCTTCTACTATTGATACCGATGATACGTCAGATAATGGCAGTATCAGCACACCCGTCTTTTATCTTGATAGTGACGGGGACGGCGTGGTTGATGCTGGGGAAAGTCAAATTACCAGTGTTGCTGATCTCGCGGCCGATGCATCCGTCAAAATCATCATGGCTTATCGTCTGCCTACTGGCGCCGATTCTAATGATGAAGTTATTGCTACGATTACCGGTACCAGTGCCAATGATCCTGCTGGTACGCCTGCCAGCGACAGTAACAACTACCATAAAACTACCGTTGTTCAAGATGCCACTATTGTTATTTCTAAGTCAGTGAGTGTTTCTGAAGCGGAACCTGGTGATACCCTTACCTACACCATCACTGCAACCAATACAGGCTCGAGAAACGCCACTACCGTGACCCTAACAGACGCTGCGCCAACAGGCACAACGATTGTAAGTGCCTCAGTGAGCACTATCCCCAGTGGAAATGCTGCCGATACCAGTATTCCTGTGGCTATTTTTGCTACGGTTATTCCTGGTCAAACGGTGCAGATGAGTTTTAGCGTTACCGTTGATGCTGGAACCCTCCCCGGAGATATTGATAACAGTGCCAGTGTAAGTTTTGTCAATAGTGCCTCGAGCACCATTTCAGCTATGACAAATACCACCACCACCACTGTCTTACCAAGTTACGACGTGGCAGTTGGCCCTAAAGATGATCCTTTAGACGGCTCTGCGGGTGACAGTGCTTCTGCCATTTCCTATACCAATGCAGAAGGTTATACCGTTACCGCAGCAGATGATGACGACGAACAAACTGTAGCTGAAGCCGATGCTGGTGATACCGTCAGCTTCACGAACTCAGTTAAAAATATGGGTACCGCAAGCGATACCTTTAACATTACCCTAGATCTTTCAGGCTTGAATCTTTCTGCTGGTTATTCCGTTGTTTTAACCCGTTTAGATGGTACTCCGTTACCCGATACCGACGGTGACGGCACGCCCGATAGTGGCCCGCTTGCCAGAACAGCAGAGTTTGATTTTATCGTCAAGGTCTTCCTGCCTTCCAATCAAGATGATTCCGATGGCGCTACCACTGTCCATAGTGTTGTGGTTACTGCGACCTCGAGCAATGACGATGCTCAGTCTGACACCACCACTGACACCATTACCGATGTTAAAGGCCCTGGCGTAGACTTTGGTAACAATACCGATACCGATGTCGATGGCGCCGATGATGATGCGGTTGACAGCGCACTTGCCGTTACCAGGACGCAAAACCCAGGTACCAAGGCCGTCTTCCCAATGGACGTTGTAAATACCGGTAGTCGTCTTGATAGTTATGACTTAAGTGGCAGCGTAAGTTTTACCAGCACCTCAGGCGCTACCTTAAGTGTCAACGTGGTTTATTACCCAGCCAGCGCTGATACGAGTGGCGACGGCACCTTGAGTAATGCCGAAATTACCGCTGCTACGCCTATTACCAATACCGGCCTGATTAATCCAGATACTGATGCCGAGATTACAGTATTTGCAGTTGTGGCTATTCCGGCGACTGCCACCCCTCAAACTGCGACAGTTAGTCAATCTGCGAGTTCGCCGCTCACAGGTGTCAGTAAGGGCTTTAACCTCGACCAGATAACGGTGAATGCAGTCAGAGACTTTACCTTTAACCCTGACCGTAATGGCACTGTTCCTAGCCCAGGTACCATCATTTATCAGCACAGCATTACCAATAACGGTAACTTAAACATTACAGATATTGATATTTCCGAATCTGCCAGTGGCAATACCACAGGCTGGACTTACCTCTACTCCTATAACGGCACAACCTACTATCCGGCTGCCAGCCTGCCTGCGCCAACGGCAATCACGCCAGGCTCGAGCCAGACGGTATTTGTTAAAGTCAACGCTCCTGCAGGTGTTCCGCGCAACGCTAATAACATCCTGACGGTAACGGCTGCGCCGACCTTTGGCAGTGAAGGCAGCTCTTCAGGCAGTGATACGGTTACCGATACCACAACTGTAATCAGCGGTGAATTGACCGTGGTCAAAGAGTGGAGTGCCGATGGTGGTACCAACTGGTTTAAAGGGGATGGTACCGATGGCAGCACCCCACCCGAAGTGGCCCCAGGCGGTGACATTCTTTACCGCATGCGCATAACCAATATTGGTACTGCCAATGTTACAGCAACGTCCTTGCTTGACTCGGTACCAACCTTCACCGACTATGTTACGGGTTCTGCGAGGTTCCAGACCACTCAGGGCGGCAGCGATACCATATTCTGCTCAAATGATGGTGGTTCAACCTTCACCGTTACCTGCCCAGCAGCTGCTGGCTCGAGCCCCTTCAATGTAGATACTGCGATTGACGCTGTAAGGTTCTACATTGCCTCCATCGCTCCAGGAAGCACCGTCGAGGTTCGCTTTACCGTTCGTATTCAGTAACAAAAGGTGGCCCCAGTTTTGGGGCCACCCCCTCCTTATTTTATGAATCCTATAAAGCTTCTTATTAGTCTGCTGGCCCTTTTTAACTTTGTCTGGGCACTTACTCCAGCCGGTACCCTTATTCGTAATCAGGCCAGCGCAAGCTTTCAGGGGGAAACCTATTTATCTAATGAAGTTGGTACCAGGGTGAAAGCTCTCTGTGTACCGCAACTTGGCCCTAACGGTACGGTGCTAAAGCCTGGTCAACAGGCAACCGGTCGTCCGGGTCAAGTTATTTATTTTCCTTATGTATTGCAAAATGCTGGCAATGCCAGTTTTGATTTTCGCCTTGGTTGGGCGCAAGATGTAGGCTCGAGCTGGACACCCGAAACCCTGCGCATCATTGCTGATGCCAATGGTAATGGTCAAATTGATGAGGGGGAAGGGGCGCTTAAAAGCCTAAATCTGGCACGAAACAAAAGCCAGGCCCTTGTGGTGGAAATTACGATTCCACAAGACGCTTTAGGCACCAGCTATATTACCCCGACTGTCCAGTGTGCAACTGGCGAACTGGATGATCAGAATTTCGCGCTGATTCGGGTGACTCAGGGTCCAGCACTGCAAGTATTTAAAACGGCTTCAAAACCCTCGCTAAGTCAGGGAGAGAACCTTGATTTTCGTCTAAGAATTATTAATAACGGGGCTTCTTCTACGGATGCTGAAGTGGTTCTTAGCGACATGCTGGACACTCCGGAATTGGCAGGGCTAGCCCTTGTTCCTGGCTCAGCAGAGGCCAGTGGGGGCAGGCTCGAGTATTTTGACGGAGACATGTGGCAGGCGGCGGAGCCAGAAACTGTCAAGGGTCTTCGTCTTGTGATTGCCGAATTGACTCCTGGCGAAGAGCTGAGCCTGAACTACAGGATGCTGGTTTTGACCAGTGCTGAACCAGGCATAAGGCGAAACGTTGCACTAGCTGAGGGACCAGGAGGTCCTGCAGATGCCAGTACTGAATTTGAAATAAGTTCTCACTTTGAGCATCACCTTGGACCCATTGAAAACCCTATGGCTTTACCTGGCGGAGAAGAAAGTCAAAATGATAGGCAAAGTCTAAACCGACTGATATTTGGACAAAGCAGTTGTTTTAACCATACCCTTCTTAATGCGGGCAATGCCCAGGACAGCTATACGCTGCGCCTTTCGGGTTTGCCTGCGGGCGTAAGCGCCAGTTTTAACACCTTGCAGGATGCCCCTCTAGCTGAAGTCATAGAGGTTCAAGCGGGGGAAAGGCTGGATTTTCAGCTCTGTTTAACCACAGCAGGGGTTGAAGGTGGCTTTGGTCTGACTCTAGCAGCGCTGTCGCAAACCACCGATGAAGTAAACCTGACCTTTGATGATGTGGAAGCCAGCGTTAGTGCCAGTCAGATTAGCCTCGTGAAAACGGCCAGTATCGAAGGTGCCGTTGATGCCGGACAGGAACTTAGCTATACCCTAAGCATCAGCAATAAGAATAGCTTTGATCTCAATGAGCTGGTAGTGACCGATCAACTGCAGGATTTTGTGGCTCAGTCAGGCAGAGCGCCAGAGATTCGTACGGAGTTCGTTTCAGCAACGCAAGGCGGCCATTTTGATGCAGAAAGTCGCGTGGTGACCTGGACCATTGCTGAGCTTAAGTCAGGTGAAAGTCTTGAACTGGGGCTGACCATTCGCCTGCCTGATACCCCGCCCACGGGCGAAGTTTTCTCACTTGCCAATTATTTTGTTTTAGAGGCTAAGGAACTTATAAATCCGCTTAAGTCAAACACGGTTTTTCACGGTTTTCCAGTTATCAACATTGATATAGCAAAATCGGTGAGTCCCCAGACCATTCGTGTGGGTGAAACCCTGACTTACAACATTACTGTATCTAACCCTAATAATGTGCCAATCGTTATTGAGCTAAGTGATAAGCCAGACGGTCGCCTGGCCTATGTCAATGGTAGCAGTGTCTTTACGCTAGGTCAGACAGAATTCAGGCTCGAGCCCAGTCAAACCGAAGAAAAACTCGTCTGGGATTTACGAACAGACAAAAGTTTTAGCTTACAGGCAGCAGGTGACCCGGATGGACGCGATAAGCTCAGTGTCAGCTACCAGATGGTGCCCAAACCAGGCGCAAGTGGCAAACTCCGCAATACCGCGCAGGTTTTTGGACAATACGATTTTTTGACGGGTGAAGACAGTGTTTCTAACCCGGTTACTGGCGTTTCTGTAACCAGCCTCGAGGTTGAAGCTGAGGTCGTAGTCGTGGCAAGTTTTCTAACTGAGCCGAACGCTTTACTTTCAGGACGGGTCTTTTTTGATTTCAATAATGATGGTCTTTATGATCAGGGCTTTGATCAGGCGTTGCCCGGTGCCAGAGTTGTGTTAAGTAACGGCTGGCAAACGCTCAGCGACAATGAGGGCCGTTACAGCTTTAGAGATCTGCAACCCGGTCCCTGGTCGGTCATGCTTGACCCGGCCTCAGCGCCTTTTGCCCTAAAAGAGCACGCTGAAGCGCTTGGTCAGGGGTTTCGCCACCGCGTTGTTTTACAGGGCTTAACCGTTTCAGACTTTGTGCTCGAGCCTCCCCTGGGCAAGATCGGGGTAAGCCGTGAAAGCACTCTGATCTATGGTCCTTTACGTATTGATAAACAGCTCCTAGAGCTTGGGGATTCGGTTCGGGTCGTTTTGCACCTGAGCAGCTCAGAGGCCTTACCCGAGCTAAGTATCGAGGATGAAGTTCCTGGTCAGAGCGCAAAAAGATTCTATTTTGAGCTTTTTGAGGGAGAAACCACGCTGACCTATGATCTGCCTTCAGGTTCGCCCTTAACCGATCCTCAAGCCCGCTGGAGATATCCATGAGACGCCTTTTCGTTTTTACCGTTTTGATTTTTCTCAATCTGGTTTTTGCCCAGCTTGAGATTAAGGGAATTGTCCCTGGCGATGGCTTAGGCTGGGAGATTAAAGAAGTTAAGATGCTCCTTTCGGTCGGTGAAACCAGCCCGCTTAAGCTCGAGATTTATTCCCCTGGCTTTGATCCTGATGATTACCGTGCTGCTCTAGCCGGCAAAGAAGAACTGGGCGATGAAAACTATGATGCCAGGAGTCGGCTCGAGGGCGAGTTTTTGCTGAGTCAGGGCGAAGATGTTGTGGTCAGGGCGCAGTATGCTGTGGAACCCCATCAGTGGGTTACCCTTTATGAGGGGGAACTGGCAGCCGGGGCATACAGCCTCAGTTCCAAATTTTACGGAAATGCCAAAAATGCCTATATTTACCGCCTCAGTACGCCCAATCAAGAACGGGTTTCCCTTAGTTACGCCGATGGTTTAAAGCTCTTTGATGTGCGCGGGCAAGACTGGGTAAAAGGCTTTGAAGTTTCCTTGCCAGAAGAAGCGCTGCCTTCACGCTACGCCCTTTATGACGGTGACGGTGAGAGCGAACTCGAGGCCAAAGTGGTTCTGCCAGATGGTAGCGAAAAGTCCCTTGACGTTTCCGGCAAGCTCGAGTGGGTGACCTGGGAATTTAATGAACCCGGAACCTATCAGATTTTCTTTCGCATTCCTGAGACCGCCTACCAGTACTCAAACACGGTGGCTTTTCAGGAGGTTTTTCCGGCCCCTGTTACAGTAGAAGTCGTAGACACCGCAGGCGAACCCCTGGACATTCCTTATACCCTTACAGGTTACAGCCAGCGCGAGGTTGATTTAGGTGAGAGAGGTGCTTACCGTCTTTTACAGATTGATACAAATGGGGGAGAGCCGCTTTCAGAAACGCGCTATCAGTTTGGCTATGAGGGTGGGCATATTCGCTATGTCCTTGGTTTACCTGTGCCGTTACCCCAAATTTCAGTGGCTTATGTCAAAAAGGCAAGTCTGACGGTTAGAGCGGTCTTGCGCCTGCCTGATTCAGAGCGCCCCTACGCACTTAAGTTTAGTCTGAATGGTGAAGCCAAGCGGTTAAGCGAATCAGGTGAGAAAAGCTTTGAGCTTTTGCCCGGAACCTACAGCCTGACAGCTGAGCTAAAAGGTGCAGAGCTTGTTTTGCCCGGGGCAATCGAGTTAAAGGCTGGCGAGCAAAAAGAGGTCTTGGTTGAAATCTATCCTCAGGTTGCGCTCAGTCTAGAAGCTACGCCCCAAACACTTTATCTTGGCGAGAGCAGCACGCTTAGGGCCACTACCCGTACCGAATTTGCTGATCTCTTACCTGCTGATCTTTTTCTCGAATTTCCTGAGAGCTGGTTAAGTAGCAGTGCTCCCAGACTAACCAGCCCCATATCTGACATGCGCTCAGCCATACTCGAGCTTCAAGTTAGCCCTGACACTACCGGTGTTTTCCCGGTCAGTGCCCGGCTCGAGCCCTGGGGTCTTAGTCAGGCGTCGGAACTAAGCATTTTACAGCCAGCCAAGCTAAGTCTAAGCAAAACCGTCAATAAGACGGCTGCCAGCGTTGGCGAGGGTGTGACTTTTAGCTTACAAGTAGTTAACAGTGGACAGGCTGCAGCCAAAGGCGTGAGATTGCAAGACAGTTTACCCCCCGGTTTGCTCGGTGACAGTTTTGATAAAACCTTTGACATAGCGGCGGGGGAGACGCTTCATTTCCAGGTCGCAGCGATTGTTTCTGGTGAGGGGGGTAAAACCTTAACCAATACCGCAAGACTTAGTTATCTTGAACAGTTCGAAGAAAGTTCGGCAAGCCTTGAGGTTCTCCTGGCTGAACCCAGGCTCGAGCGAGCGCTCACATATACCGAAGTCCTGCCGGGAGAAACGGTGCAAGTAAGCTTAACGGTCAGCAATGTTGGCAAGGCACGGCTGGTCTATCAGCTTTATGACGTTGCGCCAGAGTGGCTCGAGCTCTTAAGTGTTCCAGAATTTTCCGGTGAACTGGCGCCAGGCGAAAGCCTGACTCATAGCTACGAAGCAGTGGTGCGCTTTGGTCCTGAAGCCAGCGCCGACTTTGAAGCGCAGTTGCGTAGCAACGGCGGAGACCTCAGCAATGTAGCACCTTTAAAACGCAAGCTCATTCCTTTAGAGAAGATAGCAAGCGAAGCTGTTGTCCTCGAGGGTGAACGAACCGAGTTTCTGGTACGTGTGACCAACCCCTTAGCGCGGCCCATTCAGCTTGATTTAAGAGAATCTCCTGATGCGGGCTTAAATCTTGAGGCGGAGGCTCTGACGCCTTTGTCGCTAGGCGCGTTTGAAAGCAAAGAGCTTAGTTTCTGGGCAAGTCCTGGTGTGACAGGCGAATTGCTTAACGAAGTTTCGGTGTTTCAAGGCCAGACCCCTGTTAGCTTTCCGGCTCAGGCAAGCATAATGGTCAAGCCTTTATTGCAACCAGAGCGACTATCAACCATCAAGCTGCCCTTTGCTGTGCAGGCAAAGCAAGGCGACGCGCTTTTGATTCGTCATGAAGAACTTGCTGGTTCTCGCTATCTGGAAGGCTCGAGCCGTCTTAACGGGGAGCCTTTGGCTGACCCTAAACGCTTTGTGACCATGATTGATGAACTCGAGCACAGTTATCTCTACTGGGAGCTGCCCTTTGCTGCTTCAGGCACCCTGACCTATACCCTGAGACATCAGGATGCTCTGGCTGATTTACCTGAACCCAGTCTTAGCTTAAAAGTTGGGTCAAGAGAGCTTTATTTGCAGGGTCAGGTCAGTTTTACTGAAACCGAGAAAGCCGAACAACTGCTGCTCTCAGAACGAGATGGGCTTATTCGTGAACCCTTAGCCGGAAGCATTTACCGCTTGCTCGACCAGGCAAAAGTCGTTATTGAAGTTGCGACTTTAGAAAAACCAGAACTTTTCTTAAATGGTGAACGGGTGTCTGATGAGTTTATGGGCAAGCTCGAGCTTGACAACGATAATCGTATGCAGCGGCTCGAGTACTACGGTCTTGACCTCATTCCTGGCGAAAACCTGATTGAGCTAAAAGCCGCGGGGCAGTATGACAGTGTGAGCGTGTGGCGTGCGCTTAACCCCAGCCAACTGGCGCTAAAAGTCTTAAGTGATGAGGCCGATGGGGTGACGCCTGTGCGCTTTGCCCTGGTCGCCCTTGACGAGAATGGCATAAGCAATGGCTTTGGGGCACTCAGCATCGAGACCAACCTCGAGCCTCTTGAAGAGGACGCCTTCCCTGACCGCTCGGGTTATCAGCTCCTGATGAAAGATGGCGAAGCGATTTTGACCTTGCGCCCCGTGAGTTTTGCTCAGCGCGTGACCATCAAGGCACAATTTAATGATCTCGAGTACGACTTTGAACATTATCTTGGGGGTACGGACGCAACCCTTTATCAGTATCAGGGTGCCATTACCGTGGCTTTTGACCTCGGTGAGTTAGTGGTTTCAGGTGATGCGAAAGGCTATCTCGAAATGCCTCTGGGACAGGGAAGTTTGCAGGTGGCGCTTGACAGTGCTGGCGCACTCGCTAAAGAAGCCGAAGACCTCGAGCGTTTTTCCCTTAGCGGAAGCGGGCAAGATGCCCAGCCAGCCCTTCAGTCAGATGACTTTGTGGCTGCACGGTACGATGATGCTCAGTTTAGCGTGGGCTATTATCGTAGCAGCCTTGACCTGCCGGGGCTCAGTTTGGGAGGCGCGACCGCGCTGCAAGCCGAGGCCAGACTCGAGCCCCTAACGGGTGCCAGGCTCAGGCTACAAAGTTATGCAGCCTTACTGCCAAACAGTGATATTACAGAAACCATCACGCCTGATGGCACTCGGTTTTATATCCTAAAAGGCGCCAGTAGTGGCATAAAACGAGGCTCTGAAGTCATTTTGGTTGTGACAGGAGCCAAACAGAAAAAGCTCGAGGCAGGTAAGGACTACAGCCTAAATTATAGGACGGGTGGCCTTACGCTTATGGCGCCGCTCTATGCCAGCGATCCAGCGTTTCCTGGGCAAACCGTTGTACTCGAGGTGCATTATCAGCTTGAAAATCAGGCCAGAACTGATCTCAGCTACGGCATGGGGGTAAGTTATGAACTCGAGCACTGGCAGTTTGGTCTGGCATCGGCCGTGCAAAATGGCTTAAAGGTAGCGCTCAATGCCAGTTATCAAAACAGTGGTTTAAGTTTCAAAACCCAGTACCGCTATGATGAGCTTAATCCTGCCCAGCTAAACCTTGCGCTGGCCTATAGCCAGGAAGTGTATATGGCGAGTCTTAATCTGAGCTACAACCGTCAGCTGCAGGGACAGGCAAGGCTGGCTTTTGTCCTGACGGAAGAACAAAATATTGCTTTAGAGCATGCAGCCTCGTTGACCCGTAATCAGACGAGTGCTCTTTATGAGTTTAGCTATAAACCGCTTACGTTTGGCCTGGGCCTGGCCTATCTGTGGGAGGCTCAGGAGATAAATGCCGTGAGCCGCCTGGGTTTTACCGCCGAGCGTTTTGCCCTTGGCATAGATCATGTTCAGGCCTTTTCAGGGCGCACACCGTCGCTCAGTCAATTAAAATTTAGCTATAAGCTAACAGATGCTCTGAGTGCTGATTTCAATCTGGACTATCTCTGGGGCTCGAGCCTGACAGGTAGCCTGGGGCTGACTCAGAGTTTGGGTAACAGCACGCTAGCCCTGAGCTATCAGCTTCCTGGCAGTGATGGTCAAGGGAACCGCGCCCGTTTTGGTATAGAAACCCCGGTCAGTCTGACAGATCATTGGGCACTAAACCTTGCCGCGGCCTATGAGCATGATTTTGCCCTTGGGGCTGATCTGGCTCAGGCAACGGTAGCGCTGAACTATACCTCAGAAACTCTGGTGGCCTCGAGTGCTGCTGATTTAAGCCTTGATACCTCAGCCGATAATGAGTTCTTTAAACTCGTTTACCGTGGGGGCATCAGTGGACAACTGGATAAGCAGCAAAGTTTGTCCTTTGATGTCAATTATGAGCTAATTCCTGAACTCGAGGGAGATTTTACCCTGTCCTACGCTTTACGAGGGCGGGACATGAGTTTGCTGACTTATCACCGTCTGGTAACGGGTGAAAACATAAGCCTCGAGGGTGAACTGGCGCCCACCCTGCACTTTGGTACGAATTGGCAACTCAGGCCGGGCTTTGCCTATAAATTTCCGCTTACTGACCCAACGGCTGCGACCTATCTGGCATCTCTTGGGGGTCATTACTATCTCAGTGACCGCTTTGGTTTGGGAGCTGCGCTGTACCATGAGTGGCAACCTGCTACTGCCTCTGATGCCACAGCGCTTAGTTTAGAAGGAAGCATCCGTATGCTTGATGATCTCTGGCTGGTGACCGGCTATACCCTGAACGGATTTGATGGTCTCTCTGGATTAACGAAGTCTGGGCTTTATATCAGGCTCGAGCTTTTTGGAGGTAGCCAGTGAAGCGCTATTTCTTCCTTATGCTTTTCTTAGGTACGCTGCTTCTGCCTAAAGCGTTTGCCGAAGGTTCGGTTCAAACCGGGCTAAACCAATATCTTTATGATTATGATGCGGGCAATGGTGGCGGGCTTTTATCGGCAACGACCCATCCGCTTTATGTCATCTTAAACAGTGCTACTGAAGTCATTAATGTCTCTATGTGTAATGCCAGTAGTACCCTTTACTTTGAAGTTTGGAACGAAGCAGGCACGGTCAAGTACTATACATCGCCCACTGTAGTAGGAGCAACGGGTCCTACGATTTGTTCCTTAACAAGTTCAACAAGCAGTTTAAACCCTCTCGCTACTTTCCGTTGGTCGCCTCAGGACTATCTGTTAGGCTCTTTAGGGGCGGGCACCTATCAGATAAGATTATTCAATCAATCAACCCAAAACTTTCTTTACTACGATATCAGTGTCACAGCCAGCAAATTAAGCAACCCTAACCCCAGTCAGTTATCAGGTAGACTTTTTGCCTACCACTGGCCCTTTAATGCTAACAACTATACGTTGGCAACCTCGACAGATGCTAATTATTTTGCGCTAGTACCAGGCGGAAGGCCCAATACTAATTATGTCTGGCAACTTGACCTGAATAATTTTGCGGGTTATGTCTATGACATTATTGCTAATGATACTGGGGTTAATGGGCAAGACATTGTCTACAGTACGCCTTTTAGCGGTCATAGTGTAACTGAGCTTTACCCCATCTATGTGTCGTATCCCGTAAACGCCTATCCGGAACCGACCCAGCCGCCACAAATTACCAATGTCTATTTTACCGACAGTGCTGGAGTAGACCACACGATTTCGCCCAGCTCGAGCACGGGTATTCAAGATACAGGTGTTTTTCATTTTGATAGCGATGTAGCGGGTACTTATTTGGTCATCTTAGACGCAAATGATGATGGTATTTTTGGTAACTCAGTGGGGGGAATTGATGATGTTTATTTGTTTGATCGTGTGGTTCAAGGTAGTAACTCTGTCGTCTGGGACGGTAAAGACAACAGTGGCAATACCTTACCAGATGGTGGTTATGAGGCAAAGATCGAAGTCCGTATCGGTGAGTATCACTTTATTGCGGGTGACGCTGAAACCAGTGGTGGCGGTTCTAATGACGGGCTTACTATTTACCGTGCCCTGTCCAACACCAATTTGCTACCGGCTCAGGTTTTCTGGGATGATTTAACAGGTTTTAATCCGGACAAAGCAGGCAACGGCGGTTCGACGCTGCCTGCTGGACAAACTTCGGTCGTTGGTCAGAGTTCGGGCAGCTTTAGACATACCTGGGGCAGTTTTAGCAGTGACAGCTTTGGTAATTCTGCTTATGTAGATACTTACGTTTATGGTGTGTCTGCCCAGACCTCAATGTACGCGGTTATCGAAAATGATAGTGACACAGCTATTAATCTTGGTTTGGCGAAAAATGCTACGGTAACAGGTACATCTGTCGATCTGGACTTCTATCTGGAAAACTATGTGGGTACAAGCCTTAGTAATGTCACCCTTACCGATAATCTGAACACCGTATTTGGTGCGGGAAATTACACAGTGACACCTTTAAGTGCTGCTTCGGTAATAAGTTCTGGTAGCAGTACAATAAATGTAAATAGCAGTTTTAACGGCTCAACCGATCAGAATATTCTATCAGCAGGAAGTAGTTTGGCACCTTTTGATGTGGTGCAAATCAGAGTGAACGTTACAGTAACTACGCTAACTGATCAGGGTGGTGGACTGGGTGTCTATGCAAACCAGGCAACGGCTACAGGGCAAACGCCAACGGGTACCACCGTTACTGATCTTTCGACCCAGGGTACAAATCCTGATCTTGATGCTTTTGCGACTGATGGGCTTACGGCCGACAGTGGTACCGGGACAAATGATAGTAACGGCGACGCAACCGATAACAGTGCTTATACGCGTTTTACCATCGCTGTTCCTAAAGACTATGGCGATGCGCCAGAGAATTATGGCGACGCGGCCCACCAGCGTTTAAGTACCCCGACGATTTATCTGGGTAGTGTTGCCCCTGATACTGAGGCAAGCAGCCTGAACGCTGCCAATGGTGGTGCAAACGGTACGGGCGACGATAGCAGCGGTACTGATGACGAAGACGGGGTCACGATTTCAGGCTTGACGCAAACGCTCAGCTCGAGCATTAGTGTGCGCGTAACCGGTTCTGGTTACCTCAATGCCTGGATTGATTGGGCCGGGGACGAAAGCTTTGCTAGCTCTGGTGATCAGATCGCCAGCAACATTCAGGACGGTGGGTCAAGTGACCTTGATGGCAGTGCAAATGGAGTTATACAGCTTTTGGTAACGGTGCCAGCAGGTTCTGCAACTTCGACTTACGCGCGCTTTCGATACTCGAGCACCTCTGGCTTGACACCCACCAGTCTTGCCACGGATGGGGAAGTGGAAGACTATGCTGTCAGCATAACTCCAGAGACCAGACCATCGCTAACCTGTTCAACCGACCCGCTCATTTTAAATACAGGGTATGACGGGGTTGGTGGCAAAAAACTGCCCGGTACCACGGACACTTACTGGGATGCTGGTGTCGGAACCACGGCAGGCTATAGCAGTGTGTCGAACTGGGTGAACGCCTATGTGGTTGGCAATAAAGCGCCCGGTGCCTGGGCGGATAGTCCCTTTAGCAACGCCGAGTGGATATCTGCCTATTCAGATGCCAACCATAGCGCTTTTGGCAACTCAGATACCTATTACCGCTTTCGTTTTGATATTGACCCGCTGGTTGACTCTGAGCAGGTTGTTCTGAATATAGATTTTTACTCGGATAATGCCGCCTACGAAATCTATGTTAACGGAGTAGCACAAAGTACGCACTACAGTTCCATTCCTAATAGTGGCGCTGCTGACCCCTATCAGTATCAGGGGTATATCGCGGCCAATCGTCTGGCAATGGCTTTAGCGGAAGATTTTGTAACTGGAACCAATGAAATCATTGTCCATGTCAAGAGCGGTGTGCCTTATGAGGGCTTTTTAGCACAATTTACTTCGACATCCGTCTGTCAGCAAGATTTTGGTGACGCTCCGGCAAGCTACGGTGATGCCCGTCACGTTATTCCTGCAAGTCCCACTGTGTTTCTAGGTGCGCTTGCACCTGACAGTGAAGCCTCGAGCCAAAACAATTCGGGTGCCAATGGTGACGATACAGCAGGAACCGATGATGAAGATGGCATCAGTTTTAGCAAGTTACTCACAAGCTCGAGCAGCAACTACAGCATTGCAACCTCAAACATTACGCTGAGCAATACCAGTGGTACGACTGCCACGCTTCATGCCTGGATTGATTTTGATAAAGACGGTAGTTTTGAAGCAAGCGAATATGCCTCAGTTACCATAAACAGTGGCACTTCAGGAGGCCACCCGACGACGCCCCTTAGCTGGACAGGTTTATCAGGACTCACAACCGGAACGACCTATGCCCGCTTCAGACTGACGACGAGTAGCCTGAGTGATAGTGGTGCTACCAGTTACGATGACAGAGCGCTGGGCGCTGCTTTAGACGGTGAAGTAGAAGATTATAGCTTGAGTATTGTTGCCGGGATTTCAGGCACCGTTTTTAAAGATGAAGATAGCAATGACAGCTTTGGCGGAACCGATACGGGTGTTACTGACATCACGGTGAAACTTTATAAAGATAGCAACAGTAATGGGCTTTTTGAAGCCTCAACCGATACCCTGATTGACACCGATGTAAGCGTTAGTGGGGGCAGTTTTGCCTTGGGTACCAGTGGTAGTGGCACGTATTTTGTCGTGCTTGACCATCTGGACGCCAATATGCCTGCAGCTTACCTGCCTGATAGAACCGTTAGAGCGGTAAGTTTCTCAGGCTCGAGCCTGAGCAATCAAAATTTTCCGCTAGACCCTAATACGACCAGTCTGGCAAGTTGCACCGTGAGTGCCTTTTTATTTCAGAACAACCCCAGCGATGTCTATGGACTTAACCTGGCTACAGGCTCGAGCAATCTTCTGGCCAGTGATATTGGTGGTATCCATGTTAACGGCATCGGGTTTAACCCGTTGGACAATTTTATTTATGGTGCCAGCAACACAGTGACCAACGGCAGCATTGCCAAGGTGGATGGTAACTTTAATGTCTCTTATCTAGGGCCGATTGTAGGATTACCTACGACCAGCTATGTGGTCGGCGATATAAGCCCAGATGGCAAACTGTACTTTTATGCCAGTGGAAAAATGCAGATTATTGATGTAAACCCAAGCTCGGCGACCTACTTGCAAGTAACGTCTCGTACGCTAAGTCAAACCCTTAGTATTGCTGACTG
The DNA here is from genome assembly GCA_020431825.1 of Trueperaceae bacterium. Taxonomy (GTDB): domain Bacteria; phylum Deinococcota; class Deinococci; order Deinococcales; family Trueperaceae; genus JAHEBB01. Next base: position 16,969 of record JAGQHN010000095.1, read on the forward strand.
GGCTTTTAACCCCATTGATGAGATGATTTATGTTGTGGCGAACAATACTAAAAATCTCTACCGGGTGAATCCTTCCACGGGCGTTGTTAGCGATCTGGGTAACACGGGTGTTCCTGGTTCAGCAGGTTTTGGTGCTCAGTTTTACGATGCAGATGGGTTCTTTTACATCTCCAACAACCCAACAGGTTACATTTACCGCATTGATACCAGAAATCCTGCCATTATAGACCCTGCAGCAACCTTTTTTGCTTTTGGTCCTATATCAAGTACCAATGACGGTGCGCGCTGTATGTACGCTCCGGTTCTTAATGATTATGGTGATGCGCCAAGCAGTTACAAAACCTTGTTAAATGACAGTGGTGCCAAACACGATATTTCAACGGGTACCCCTTTTTATCTGGGTACGATTGCGCCCGATGCAGAAATAGATGGACAACCCTCGAGTGGCGCCAATGCCGATGGTAGTGATGAGGACGGGGTTAGCTGGCAGGGAAGTCCGTTAAATGGGCAGACTTTAAGCTATGCTGATGACTCGAGCCTCATCGTGACCACAACAGGTGACGCCTATTTGCAGGCCTGGATAGACTGGGACAGAAATGGGCTTTTTGACAGCGATGAGCAAATTGCTAAAAACCTGCGCCCGGTCGCGGGTCAGATCGTCATTCCGTTTAGTGTGCCGTTTGACGCTGTTGCCGGGGTAAGTTACGCACGTTTTCGTTACAGCAGTGATGTAAATTTGGGCGCCAGTGGCGCAGCTACCGACGGTGAGGTCGAAGATTACCGCATTAGCTTAGTCAATGCGGGCATTTCGGGTACCATTTTCTATGATGATGGACGAGGGGGAGGAACGGCAAATAACAGCCTCCAGGATGGTACGGAGCTTGGTGCCAGCGGTATACGCATCACTGCTACGGACGGAACGAATAGCGTTTCTACACTAACCAATGCCGCCGGTGACTATGAACTGCTACTACCCCCGGGGTTTGGTTCGACGGTTACTTTGTCACACACGCACTATCCGGCTACCGGGACAAGTGTGGCAAATCTCTTTGTGCCAGCTTGTCTGGCGACAAGTACCAGAGATTCACATGCAGCCAGTCGCATCATTACAGATACCGACTGCTCAGGAGCGGTTGACGGGCTCGAGCCTGGTTATGTAAGTGGGACAAGCTACACAAATTATGATTTTGGCATCGTCCAGTCAGTCAGTTTAAACCCTGATCAAAATGCGCAGGTAAGTAGCCCGGACACCGTTTCTTATGTCCACCTTTTCAAGCCCGGTACGCTTGGTCAGGTTAGTTTCACGCTTACAGGTGGTCGCTACAGTTACCAGCTTTTTTTAGACACGGACTGTGACGGAAGCTTAGAAAATGGCGAACAAGTTGATGTGCTGAGCAGTGGATTTACCGTAGGCTCAAGCTGGGCCAGAGACAGTGATGGGCGCCTGGCGGCCTGTAGCCTCGAGCTTAGGGTCGTGGTGCCAGAGGCTCAACCTGATGGCCGACTTGATATTGCCAGTCTAGAAGCTTCGCTGTTTTGGACAACCAGTGAAATGGTGACGGACGAAAGCAGTATTACAGATATTACGACGGTGATGAGTGGGGCAACGCTAGATGTAACCAAGCTGGTACGCAATGTGAGTGAGAGCGGTAGCCTTGCTGCCAGAGCCGAGGGTGCTCCTGGGGATGTGCTCGAGTACTGCATTAGCTATCAAAATATTGGCATAAACAGTTTAAATAATGTGGTGTTAAGTGATCCTTTGCCTTATTTCACCAGCTTTTTAAGTGAAGCCTATGATTCAGGTGCTGGTGATCAGAGTTTACAGTGGACAACTGGCAGCACCCAGCTGTTAAGTGAAATCCAGGACCTGGATGCAGGTCATTTTGATGGTCAATTTGTCTGGCTAAGTATTGGCTCAGTAGCGCCGGGAAGCTCGGGCACTTTATGTTATCGGGTAACGATTGATTAAGGCTTTTAGGGTTCCACCCTCATCAAACCAATAGCAAACTGGTTTGACTTGGTACTTTGTCGGGCGTCTGACGGTCTTTTCTTGCCTCGTGCCCAAAAGTAGTGCTTAGGTTTAAGTGAGCCTGAGTCCTGTTTATAAAAGGTGCATCCCCCATGAAATCATTTACCTGTGGTAACTGTCATGAACTGGTTTTTTTTGAGAATACGCATTGTCTGACCTGCCAATCTGTCTTAGCCTATTCGCCAGCTAATAATAAAATGCTGGCTTTAGAGCCGCTAGATGAAAATATCTGGAAAGATAAACTGACGGGAGAATCTTACAAGCTTTGTTACAACTATCAGACACACAATGTCTGTAATTGGGCACTGACCCTGGAAGACCCGCATGCGCTTTGTCCATCTTGCCAATTAACCGAAGTTATTCCTAATCTTGCTGAGCCAGCTAACAGAGAAGTCTGGGTTAAGCTCGAGACCGCAAAAAGACGTCTTATCTATAGCCTTATTTCACTGGGGCTTCCAGTTGCGTCAAAAGAAGTCTCTGAGGCTGGACTCAGCTTCAAATTCTTAGAAGATAGTTCAGATGGTAAAGCTGTCTTAACTGGTCATGCCGATGGCGTGATTACTCTAAATCTTGCTGAGGCAGATAATACCGAAAGAGAACGTCGCAGACAAGAGCTTGGCGAACCGTACCGCACGCTGCTCGGTCACTTCCGCCATGAGAGTGGTCACTACTACTGGGATAGACTTATAAGAGACTCTGACAAACTTGGCATGTTTCGTGAGCTTTTTGGGGATGAGCGTGAAGATTATGCTGCCAGCTTGTCTCGCTACTATGAGCAAGGGGCGCCAAACAATTGGCAGGACCAGTTTGTTAGTGCCTACGCTAGCAGCCACCCCTGGGAAGATTGGGCTGAAACCTGGGCACATTATTTGCATATGATAGATACCCTCGAGACTGCCGAAAGCAGTGGTTTGCGCTTTGCCCAGGCAGATATCCGTCAGGAAAGCGCCTTTGACACCCTTGCGAAAAACTGGTTTCAGCTCACTTATTTGCTGAACAATCTGAACCGTAGTCTTGGTCTAGTAGATGCCTATCCCTTTGTGCTCAGCCAAAGCGTTTTAGCCAAGCTAAAGTTTATTGATGAACTTGTACGCTAGTACTTTTTTTGGGGTACAGCTTTATCTTAAAGGTTGCTGAATTTGTCTTTAAACTTTTCTTATGAAGAAGAAAGCTTCAACTCTCAATAACGAAAAAGTCAAAAACGAAAAAGCTAAGGAAACCGATTATTTAGACCATTTTCAGGACAAATATCAGGGTGAACACCATGAAGGTGCCCTCGAGGCTGATGAAAGGTTACTGCAAGAGGGTCAGTACAGTGAGATTGTGCCAGAACTCGAGCAGCGCCGCGTCGAAGCCAATAGAGGAGATGCCAACCGAAAAGAAAAGATTCCCTCTCTAGATATGGCCATTTTAAGGAGTGTTATTTAGCAATCTCTACAAAACATTCCAGCTTCGCCAAAATTAATAAATTAGGGCGTTGGATCATTTAACTTGCCCTTTCCCTAAGTTTCATTCGTAGGGCTAGAGAATTCAATTATGCCAACTAAGTCACTTCAATTATGCCAACTAAGTCACTTCAATGTTGAATAGTTATTAAGTATCTTTTAGTAATTGTGGGAGAGATATTGTCAAGTCTGGTGTATGAGGGGTTTAGGCGGCATGCTGTAATTGC
>JAGQHN010000096.1 GCA_020431825.1 Trueperaceae bacterium
CATAATCAATGTCCTCCAAGGTTGTAAAACAGAGCAACTTGACAGCCTGATTGTTTGTTATGAAGATGGCTAAGCTAAAGGCAGCACTAAGCAACCTCTAGCTTTGATTTGAACGTTTACAAAGCTTGATGTGAAAGGGGTAAGAGTTAACTAAGCAGTTTGCAACTCAGGTTGCCAGACGTCAAAGACAGAGTAAAACTCAGCTGATGACTGGCCCATCGCCTGCGCTTGCAATTCTCTTATCGCTTTTGCACTATGAAAGGCTTTCATTCGGTCGGTTTTTAAAAACGCATGAAAGGCATTGCGAGATTCCCATATAGATACAAAAACAAAGGGCTTATCTTGCCTGGGAGGCTCGAGGCATACCATTTGTAAAAGTCCAGGTGTACCTTTATTGAGGTCGCATGAGGTTTGCATAATCTCTTTCATGGCCTCATATTGCCCTGGCTTTGCAGTGAAACTTGCATAAACTGAAAATGACTTAGGCTTAGCTTGTGACATCTTGACTCCTTTTCTTCTCAATAAGCTCATTGAGAAAGCTGCGCTCTAATTCAAGGTGTTGAATTAGCAAATCCAAGCCTGGATGAGATGCGCGGATGTCGTCAGAGATAGTGCTAAGACTGTCACAACGATCGGCGAGGCGCACTGCTCGTTGTTCTAACAACGTAACAGCTAGGTCAGACTCTAGAATGTCGATAAAGTTCAAAGAAACCAGATCAAAGAATTCACCGGGAATATGCTCTGCTAAACGCTCTTGAAGAAGACGAGAGAATTCTTCTTTGCCAGCTTCACTGATGGCGTAGACCAACCTTGGAGGATAGGGTTCTACCCGCTCCTCGGTGCCTGTAACCCATCCTTCCTCTTCAAACTTGTTGAGAAGTTGATAGGCATTGGCTTTGCCAATCTGAATTGCAGTACCTGGTGATTTAAGAAGTTCATTAAGCTGATAGCCATGCATACTGTGCTCAGCTAGAATTCCTAACAAGAGAAGTTTCTTGTCTTTTATCGAACTCATAGTCATAATTGTAGTAGTTATTTGTGACTATGTCAATACTGTGCTTTCATCTCACGGATAAGCCGAGTTTTTGGGAGTGGTCAAGATTGATGGCCCGGTGCGCTAAGTTGCTCGAGTAAAAATATATCTGGCAAACTTGATATAACCACACTCAAATCTATTGACAATGACCAAGGTGCTTGCTATACTTCAACCTGTGTTTGAATTGCGTCTCATCGTATCAGATTTTTGATGCATACTGAAATAAACTCATTTCCCATTAAGGAGTAAGAAAAATGGCTAAAGCTGTAGGAATTGACCTTGGTACCACCAACAGCGTTATCGCAATTATGGAAGGTGGCGAACCAACGGTTCTGGTAAATAGTGAAGGGAACCGGACAACCCCTTCGGTTGTTGCTTTTAAAGATAATAATCGTATGGTCGGTCAGGTGGCAAAACGCCAGGCCGTGCTAAATGCTAAAAATACTCTGTTTGAAGTTAAGCGCTATATGGGCCATACCTGGGACGAGGTAAAAACCGAAGCCGAGCGTAGCCCCTATGAAGTTGTGCGCAGTGATGACGGCGGTGTACGTTTTGTCGTTGGTGACAAAAAATATACCCCTGAAGAGATTAGCGCTATGGTGCTGCAAAAACTAGTAGAAGATGCCAGTGCTACCTTAGGTGAAAAAATCACCAAGGCTGTTATCACGGTACCTGCTTACTTTAATAACAGTCAGCGTGAAGCTACCCAAAATGCGGGTAAGATTGCTGGTTTAGAAGTTTTACGTATCGTCAACGAGCCAACCGCAGCTGCTCTGGCTTACGGTCTTGATAAAAAAGGTAATGAAACCGTTCTGGTTTTTGACCTGGGTGGCGGTACTTTTGACGTTTCAGTGCTTGAAGTGGGTGACGGTGTCTTTGAAGTGCGCTCAACCAGTGGCGATACTCGCTTAGGTGGCAGTGACTTTGACTATGCCATTGTTAACTGGTTAGCTGACGAATTCCAGAAAGAATACAATGTTGACTTGCGCAAAGATAAGCAAGCGCTTCAGCGTCTGATTGAAGCTGCTGAAAAAGCTAAAATTGAGCTTTCGGGTATTCCTGAAACCACCATTAGCTTGCCCTTTATTGCCATGGACCCAGCTTCAAATGCACCTCTTTATCTCGAGAAAAAACTGACTCGCAGCAAATTTGAAGAAATCATTCAACCGCTGTTAAACCGCATTAAAGGCCCCGTTGAATCTGCGCTGAAAGATGCCAAGCTCTCGAAGAGTGACATTGATGAAGTTATTCTGGTAGGTGGTTCAACTCGAGTACCTGCTGTTAAGCAAATTGTTAAAGATTTGCTGGGCAAAGAGCCTAACCAGTCGGTTAACCCTGATGAAGTGGTGGCCCTTGGTGCTGCGGTACAAGCCGGCGTCTTAACTGGCGATGTTGATGACATTGTCCTCTTAGATGTAACTCCACTGTCACTGGGTGTTGAAACCAAAGGTGGCGTATTTACCAAACTGATTGACCGTAACACCACCGTGCCTGTGAAAAAATCAGAAACGTTTACCACGGCTGAAAACAATCAGACGGGTGTTGAAGTGCACGTGCTTCAGGGTGAGCGCAGTATGGCAACTGACAACAAGTCACTGGGCCGCTTCAAACTCGATGGTATTCCTCCGATGATGGCTGGTATGCCTCAGATTGAAATCACCTATGACATCGATGCTAACGGTGTTTTGCATGTGACTGCTAAAGAAAAGTCAACGGGTAAAGCTGCCAATATCACCATTCAGAACACCACAACGCTTTCTGAAGATGAAGTTGATCGCATGGTGAACGAAGCTCAGGCCAATGCTGACAAAGACCGTGAAGCCAAAGAAATGGCGGAAACGCGTAACCAGCTTGATAGCCTCAAGTCACAGGCTAACCGTGTCTTAAGTGAAGCCACAGATGCCACTGATGACGCCAAGAAACCCGTTCAGGATGCTATTGCAGAAGCAGATAGTGCTTTAAATAGCAATGCTGATAAGTTAAGGCTCGAGCAAGTCACTCAGGACCTTGCCCAAAAACTGCAGGCTTTCCAGCAAGCTAATGCCCCTCAGCAAGAAGCAGGCGAAGCTGGTGCTAGCGCTGCGGCTGACAATGACGACGAAGACGTTATCGATGCAGATTTCAAACCTGCTGGCTAAGGAATAGACCATGGCCGATGACGTTAAAGACCTTAGAGAAGATGATGCTGAGGGACAAGCTCCCTCGGCATCTGAAGCGGAAGCAAGCGAGGCGGACGAGATTAAGATTTTCAGAAGCGAATTAGCCAAGACGCAAGAGGCTTTAGAAGCAGCTCAGGCAGAAGCCGAAGACTTTAAAAATAAGCACTTGCGGGCGCTGGCTGAAATGCAAACAATCCGCCGCCGCACGGCTTCAGATGTTGAACGTGCTAAAAATCAGGGTGCGGACAGTGTCGTCTTAAGTGTCATACCTGTTTATGATGACCTGCGCCGTGCTCTTGAAGTCGCAGGAGATGACCCAGCAAAAATCGTCCCTGGTATAGAACAGGTACGTGAAACCTTAAAGCGCAACCTGGAAAACCTGGGCATTCAGGAAATGGGTAAAGTTGGCGATGATTTTAACCCTGAATTTCATGAAGCCCTAACCACTATGCCCACCGAAGATGATGAGCTTAAAGGCAAGATCGCTCAGGTCTTTGAATCTGGCTTTGTCAAAGATGACCGGGTTATTCGCGTGGCAAGGGTTGTTGTTTACGCAGACTAAGAAGGAGGTGACGTATGGCAGCTTATAAAGACTATTACAAAATCTTAGGGGTGGATAAAACCGCCTCACAAAAAGAAATAAAAACGGCTTTTCGCAAGCTGGCTGCCAAACATCACCCGGATAAAAACCCTGGCGATAAAGCGGCAGAAGAAAAGTTTAAAGAGATTAACGAAGCCTACACCGTCTTGCAAGATGAAGAAAAGCGTAAGTTTTATGATCAGTACGGTACGACTGAGGGGCGTCCTCCCTTTGGTCCTGGTGGTTTTCAAGGCAATGTTAACCCTGAAGATTTTGCTGGCTTTAGTGATTTCTTTCAGACGCTTTTTTCGGGTGGTGGCTTTGGTAGCTTTAGTGGGGGTAATTTTTCTGGACGTAGCAGTGACCCGTTTGCAGGTTATACCCAGCGGGCACCGCAGCGTATGGAGGCCGAGCTCGAGCTTGATCTGACGCAGGCTTACCAGGGTGGCACCACCAGCATTACGGTGAATGGTCGAGCCCTTGAAGTTAATATTCCAAAGGGTGCGCAGGACGGTAGTAAGCTCAGACTTAGAGGACAAGCCCCCAATGGCGGCGACCTTTATCTGATTCTGCGGCTAAAAACTAACCCGGTTTATAAGCTCGAGGGCGACAATATTCGTGTGGTCGTAACGGTGCCTGATTATAAAGCCGTTCTGGGGGGCAGTGTCCGTGTACCAACACTGGATGGTGATGTTGAAATGACCTTGCCAAAAGGTACACAGTCAGGTCGTACCCTAAGACTGAGAGGTCAGGGCTGGCCCAGGCGTGACGGAAGCCGTGGCGATGAACTTGCTGAAATCCGTGTGATGATTCCAGCACAGCCAAGCAAGGAACAGCTCGAGCTTTACGAAAAACTGGCCAAATTGGGTGAGGTTGTGGCTTCTTAAACCTGCTTCAATGGTGTTCTAAACCGCTTGACCTTTCAGGCGGTTTTTCTTTTTGCCAACTGGGTTTGCTTTCGCTTTTGTTTTCGCATTTACAATACTTTTGAGCGTAAGCGGTTACCAATATACGCATTAAGTTTACTCTCTATCCTTCTGAAACGCGCTTTACCTTAATCAGCTGACTAGACGACGAACTCGAGCTTGTCTTTAAGCTTTGCAAGTGCCACTTTCCAGTAAAACTCCGAATGTTTCATCATGGTTTCAAGAAGAAACGGGCCCTGGTTTAGCTGTAAGGAGGTTACCTCGGCTCGTTCTTCTAAATGAAAACTTAACAACGAATAAAACTCGGCTTGATCGTCCAGCTGTGAAAGACTGCTCCAAAAGCTGTATTCGAGACATTTTTCAGGCTTAAAAGTTTTGATGACGCCCTTATTGACATAGGTCATGCCGTGGAGATCACCTGTAAAACGAATTGGGCTTCCAATTTGCCAGTCGGTTTCTACCATCATCTTGATACCGTAACTGGTCATCCAGTCTGTTAATAACTGTGGAATTGTAAGCGCCTGCCAAACATTTGCGGCAGGCGCTCTTATAGTCATGCAAAGCTCGAGTTTAAATTCATTCAAACGGATTATCCATCCACGGATACTTATGCAAATCAGGTTTGCTAAAAGGAATATCCTGCATAATCGGCGCAACCGCCCCCGGTGCTGCCATATAGATAACCTCGGCGGCAATGGGTTCATAACCCGCATAAAAATGCTGCATAGATTTAACGACGAGCAGTTTTTTCTTACTAACATCTATGCCAAAATTGCTAAATACATCAGGGCTAAAAACCTGACCACGTTTGCTATTGACAATGATGTCGATACCACTCATGCTTAAACAAACGCTGTCGCCACACTGAATCGTCAGGTCTTTATCTTGCTGAGGCCAGCGCTGGGTCATGTTGTCAATGATGCCTGAAACGGTAACGTCCAGGTCTAGCGGGTCACCTGAGCTCACCCCCATTTTTCCACCAAGACGAACTTTGAGTTTCGCGCCTTTGCCTGCCGATTTAGCGAGTTGCACTGCAATGGGGTCATAAATCATGGCGATGCCAGCATTGCTGATCTTGCGCTCGAGCATAGCCTTAAGCACAAAAGTTGAGTCACTTGGCGCGCCGCCCCCAGCATTATCAGCCTGATCGGCAATCACTATAGGGTGTTCGTCAGATTTCAGAGCTTTATCCAGAGCTTCATCTAAAGATAAGGGTTTCAGGCTAACTGAATCACGCTGCGCAAAAAACTTTCGTCCAAAGCTTTCGGCAACTTGCGTAGCTTTTTCCGGGTCATCATCGGTTATGGCGAGCATACGTGCGCCGCAATCGGCGACATCGCCCCAGGGAAAACAGTGTGCCAGCGATAATGACAGCACACCATCTTTGCCTTCAGCAGCCATCATCTCATCAACAAAGCTGCGCATAGGCTCAAAAGGCGTCAGGTACATGCCCATCATTTTGCAGTCAAACATAGCCATAGTGGGCTTGATCTTACCTTCGGCGGTAGCAACTGCCAGATCAAAGAGTTCTGCGGCCCTTATACCCATATCAATATGCGGATACTCTTTATAAATGACCACCAGATCGGCTTCGCGCAAGATTTGCTCGCTCAGGTGGCAGTGAAGGTCAAGCTCTACGCCTATAACGACATCTGCTCCAACGATCTCGCGGACTTTGGCAACCATATCCCCTTCACAGTCATCATAGCCTTCGGCGACCATGGCACCGTGCAGTGGCAAAAGCACAATGTCTACGGGCATAGCGGTTTTAAGGTCTGCCAAAAATTCATCTCGCAGATTTTCATAAACCGAGCGGATGGTGAGCCCGGCTGGCTGGGCAAAGGCAGAAAGGCTAAAAACCAGTTCATGACCTCCGGCATTTGCTTTTTCGCGAATGGCAATGAGGGGGGCCCTTGCCATTGACTCTTTGTCAATATCATTGCCGCGTAAAATTTCAAAATCAGCTAAGCCAGTTGGAATAGGGGAAAAGGTATTGGTCTCGGTAATGATGCCAGCTACAAAGATTTTCATGCTCAGCTCCGTTAGGGTTACAAAGGGTTTAGGTTACTCTAGGGTGAATATGCAGGATGCTTAATTCGTTTGTCCGTACTCGTTCCACTCGGGTTTGTTTGCAGTACTGCAAACAAACCTTGGAGCTACTTAGTAGTCTTTTTCGTGGGGGTCAAGCGCGTCTCGCAAGCCGTCGCCCACAAAGTTAAAGGCCAATACAGTAATGACGATCATAAGACCAGGGAAGGCGGAAATATGCGGGGCGCGTAATAGCAAAATACGACCATCAGCAAGGGTGCCACCCCAGGTAGGGGTAGGGGGCCTTACGCCAAGACCTAAAAAGGACAGGGCAGACTCGAGGATAATAATGCTGCCAATTTGTAAAGATGCCAAGATAATAACCGAACTTAAGATATTCGGGATGACATGACGCCAGATAATCCGACCATCACCAGAACCAAGGGCTCTGGCTGCTGTGACATAGTCACGTTCCCTTACACTCATGACCTCGGCCCTAACTACTCTTGCATATCTTGCCCAGACCGTCATGCCTATGACGACAATGGTGACAAAAAGACTGGCCTCAGGGAAATTCTGGCTCACCACGGCTGACAGCACAATCAGCAGCGCCAGGAGGGGAAAGGCCATCAAGGTATCAATCAGTAAAGAAAGAATTTCATCGACCCAGCCCCCAAAGTAACCAGCTACCGCTCCAACAATAACGCCAATAATCACTGCGATGGTAGTTGAAACCAGACCGACAATAAGCGCAATGCGCGAGCCGTAAATGATACGGCTTAAGAGATCGCGCCCAATATGATCATAGCCAAGCAGATGACCAGCTTCAGGACCAACGCCGCGTTTACCTCTGAAGATCTCGTTAATAGGGTCATAGGGTGCCAGGACATTGGCAAATATCGCCATAAGCACCAAGAGAATGACAACAACAAGTCCGGCAACGGCCATACGGTTGGCAGTAAAGCGCCGCCATGCCCGTGATCCCTGTGAGCGCTTTTTGCTTTTTCCTGCTGCTTGGCCAGGGGTATTTCGGGAAGCAACCGCCATTAACTCAGTCCTCTGTTAAACAAATCTAGATATCTCATAGGTAAGCAAGCCATATACTTAAGATAATAGCTTTATTCCCTTCTAGCTAATGCGAATTCTGGGGTCAATAACGGCGTAGAGCAAATCAGTAACAAGATTAACGACGACGACAATCACAGCCAGCATAACCACCAGAGATTGCACGACCTGATAATCAAGGCGAATGACAGAATCTGTAAATAAGCGACCAATGCCTGGCAGGGCAAAGACGGTTTCTACAATAATCGTGCCACTCAGGATAAATGCAATGCGAAAACCAATGACCGTAATAACCGGTAAAAGGGCATTGGACACGGCATGACGCCAAACGATACGGCGACCGGGCACGCCTTTACTGCGGGCAGTGCGTATAAAGTCTTGGGGCAAAACTTCAATAATGGCTCCGCGCATGACTCGAGTAAATACTGCCATTTGCTCAGCGGATAAGACAATAACGGGCAAAATATAGCCCTGCCACGTCTTTAAACCAAAGGGAGGAATGCGACCAATAAGCGGAATTTCACCAATCCAGCGGGGAATATAAAGCGCAAAAAGAACAATGAGCATAAGCGATAACCAGAAATTAGGTGTGGCAATGCCCAGAGCAGATGCAACAGCAGTACTGTAATCAACCATAGAATTGCGCCTGATAGCTGCCCAGATGCCAAAAGGTATGGCAATAAGCAGGGCCAGAATAAGCGCATAGACGTTAAGCAGCAGAGTAATGGGCAGCGCTTCTTGCACCATCTGACTCACGGGTACGCCGCGGCGAATAATAGAAACGCCTAAATCACCCTTAAGTAAATTGCCAGCCCAGAGGAAATACTGCTGAATAAGCGGTTTATCAAGACCCCATTTTGCCCGAATGGCGTCCAGTTGTTCTTGACTTAGCTCAACTTCACCGGTACCAAGAAAAAGCTGTATGGGATCACCAGGCATGGCGCGCATGATGGCAAAGGTAACAATGCTTATAAGTACGACGACAATAAGGCCTTTTAAAATACGAAAAACAATATAGTTGGACAACCTGGATTCGTCCTTATCTTAGCGAAATTTAGTCTTTCAGATAACTGAGAAGTCAGTAGGTTTGCAGGTTGTGATCACAAGGCTACTGACTTCTGAAATGATTGTCTAGACTTTAACTTAGCCCTCGAGCCACCACTTGGGTAGACCATTGTAGTAGATGGTAAAGCCGTCATTAGCGCTTTCAGGCAAGCCTTTCACCCGGCCAGTAAAGACGTTCATCCACTGATCCCACTGCAAATAGAGCATGGGCACTTCTTCAGCGACAATTTCCTGAATCTCATCGTAGTAAACTTTGCGCTGATCTGGGTCGGTGGTTGCCAGACCTAAATCGATCAGTTCATCGACACGGGCATTTTCAAATGAGTTCCAGTTTTGTCCACCATCAGAGCGCAGCGTGCTCGAGGGGGAAGGGTCTACTGAGCCATAGGTCCAGTTAAAGAGCGAGGCGTCTATAGTGCCGGCAGTAAGGCCATCTAGAATGGTGGAGATAGGCGCTTCGGCAAGCTGCATATCTACCCCAACTTCTTTAAAGAATTGTTGAGCTAATTCGGCAATAGGGCGACGTGCCTGATCACCCGTAATGGTCGTGCAGGTAAAGGTCAGTTTCATACCGTCTTTTTCGCGAACCCCGTCACTACCCATAACCCAGCCAGCCTCATCGAGCAGGGCTTTGGCTTTTTCAGGATCGTATTCATAGCGTTTCAGGGTAGGATCCCCGTCCCTCGAGTAAAAGGCAAACTTGGGTCCCAGATTACTATTGGCAACGGTAGCCGTACCGTTCCACAGATCATCAATAATACGCTGACGGTCAAGGGCGTACATAAGGGCTTGACGTACGCGCTTATCACTGAGTTGGGGTAGTTTATTGTTTAGGGGAATGTGTTTTACGCCACCTGTTGTCGTGACAATGACAGTGTAATTAGGGTCATTCTGGAAAGCAAGACTATCTTCAACCAGCAGGGGCCAAAGCGCAGAATCTGAGTCACCTGTCAGGAGAGCAATGTTGCGTACTGAAGGCTCAGGTACAACTTCCTGACGGACAAAGTCAATATTGGGGCGACCACGGAAATAGTCGTCAAAGGCTTCAACCAGTACCAGCGATGAGGGGTTAAACTCAACGAGTTTAAAAGGCCCTGTGCCAATAGGTTGTTGGCGGTAAGTTTCTTCACCTACTTCAGCATGGTATTCAGATTGCACAATAGGGCACTGAGCACCTTGCGTCATAAAGGCAGCATTTACATCACTCATTTTGACAACAACGGTGTAGTCATCTGGGGTTTCAATCGAATCAACATTCAAAAAGGAGTTGATGATGGTTGAAGACACTTCAGGATCACGGTAATAATCCATAGTGTATTTAACATCAGCAGAGGTCAATTCTTTACCATCATGAAACTTGACGCCTTGGTGCAGTTTAAAGGTGTAAGTCAAGCCATCCTCAGAGATCTCATACGACTCTGCCAGGACAGGCTGGTTATCCAGGTTTTCATCCGAGAGGATAAGAGAGTCATGGATAGCGTAGATCATGGTGGTCTGAACGCTTGGCCCCCAGTCATCTGGGCTTAGCCCAGCGACTTCCTGGTGACCCATAAGTCCCAGGGTGCCACCCTGAACCTGCGCAAACGTCATGCTTTGAGATGCAGCCCAGATACCTGCTCCAGTTGCAGCGCTATATTTTAAAAATTGTCGGCGATCAAGTGGTTTTTCAAGAGGATTTCGAGATGTTTTTTTTGCCATTGTATAGACCTCCTATAAAAGTTAACCCAGGACGTGGGTGCAGATGATTCACCCCAACGATCAAAAAACGCTGCGGTCTGCCAAGCATAAAAACGAAATAGCCTTTAAAAGGTAAAGCGGATGACATAAAAGTGTAGATTAACGCTTTTTCTTATACATTAATGAATAAAATCTTCTTTTTGGTGCTAAGCGGTTCTTAAAAATTGTCTTTCGTTATTTTTAATTTGGGACATAACAACTCGTCAAGTGCTCAACTTTTTTAAAGCCAGCCTCGAGCCAAAATGTCTTTATTAACTAGAAGTATACCCTACCCCGGACCTGGGTTTCGGGCATAAGTCGATACAAAATGCGGGCTTAAGTACTCAAACTTCAGTACTCAAGCGTTTTCACTTGCATAATGGGCTAACAATCCGTAAGGATTTGAAGTGAGGTATGTATGGATATAAGGGCAAATGAATTTAAGGATCAAGTGGTCGTCATTACAGGGGCGGCAGGTGTTTTTGGCAGCTGGATAGCACAAGCCTTTGCGGAGGTGGGTGCGCGTCTTTGTCTATCAGATATTCGGCAGGACAAGCTCGAGTCTTTAAAACAATCGCTTGATTTAGCTGATGATAGGGTATTGCTCCATAAGACAGATTTACGCTCGAGTGATTCTATTTTAGCGCTGGTAAAAGCCGTTGGTGAGAAATTTGGGGCTGCTGACATCGTCATTAATAACGCAGGGATTTATCCGGGAGGGTTTTTGCTCGACATCGACCTTGATACCTGGAACGCCGTTATGGACATCAATGTGAGAGCGCCCTTTATTGTTTCGCGGGAGTTCGCCCGGCAAATGATAAAAGCAGGTAAAGAGGGTAAGTTTATTAATATCAGTTCTGGCGCATCTCGTTCTATGCGCACCACAATGGTGCCTTACTGCACCTCAAAAACTGCGTTAGAGCGCCTGACCAAAGGGCTGGCACTGGAATTATCGCCTTATAAAATCAGGGTGAATGCCGTCGAGCCAGGTTTTGCCCCGGGCAGTGAAGTAAGCCTTTTGCCACAGGAGCACGTGGAAGCTGTAAGTTCGCGTAATCCGCTAGGTAGAACTTCGCAGCCACAGGATGTGCCCAACGCCATTATGTTTTTATGCTCGAGTCAGGCCAGTTACATTACCGGAACGACCTTAAGTGTTGATGGTGGTGGTTCGGCAGGCAGCATGGTGGTTTACGAAGCGAAAAAAGAGGCAACGGTATGAGCTATAGCTGGCCCGAGGGCAAGCGGGCAGCGTTTGTCTTTAGTGTCGATGTTGATATAGAAAGCCCCATGCTCTGGCGTATGCGCGGTCAGGAAATCAGAGGTTTTGGTGAACTCGAGCAGCGCCGCTACGGTGAAAGGGTAGGGCTAAAGCGGCTCTTAGCTTTACAGGCTGAACTCGGTATAAAAGCAAGCTACTACGTGCCGGGCTATGAGGCTGAGCAGTATGACTGGATTTTGCCTACGCTGCAAGGGCAAGGGCACGAAGTAGGCTTGCATGGTTACTACCATGAGCTGGTCAATCAGTTAAGTCCAGCCGAGAATGCCGAAGTGCTGGATAAATCAATAGCCGTATTTGAAAAGCAGCTGGGCGTTACGCCAAAAGGCTACCGCTCACCTGCCTGGGAGCTGACTCAGGAATTGCCCGAGCAGCTTAAAGAACGGGGCGTCGTCTATGACAGTTCACTTATGGGCTATGACCACCCTTATACGGTAAATGGACTGACCGAAATACCGGTACAGTGGTTACTCGATGACGCTATTTACTTTAAATTTTCAGGAGGTGGGCTGGATAAATGGTACCCACCTTCGCCCTATATGGTTTTAGAGAGCTGGCTCGAGGAATGGGAAGCCATTTACGAAACAGGTGGCCTGTTCATGCTTACGGTTCACCCCTGGGTTTCGGGTAAAGGCCAGCGAATTCGTATGTTAAGACGGCTCGTCGAGGAAGTTCAGGGAAGGTCAGATGTCTGGCTGGCTACCGCACAGGAGCTTGCTGAGCATCATCAGGGTTCGGCAAATTCTTTTGAAGTCAGTCTGACGCCGCCTGATACCCGGTTTTAATGCCCTTAAGTCCTATATTTCCTGAGAGCAGGCGCATCGCCATATTTTCAGATATTCATGGTAATCGGCAGGCTCTAGGCGCCATTCTTAAAGACATGCAGGCAAGGGGCATTAAAGACATTGCCTGCAATGGTGATCTGATTACCAGTTCAGCCCACTCTGCCGAGGTTGTCAAGAAGATTCGTGAACTTGGTATTCCCAGTACCAGAGGCAACCATGAGCGTTACCTGTTTGAACTAAGCGATCCAGCCGATGAAAAATGGCAGCTTGATAATTGGGCTGCTACCCGGCATGAATATAAGGTTCTGGATACCCGCGATAAGAGCTGGCTTTATGATTTACCAGAAAGCCTTTGTTTACAGGAAGAGAAAATTCCTCTTTTTATGACCCACGGCGCGCCAGGAGATGACCGGGCGCGCTTGACCTCGCAAACGTCAGAGCAGAGCTGGCAGAGTATATTTGCCTCTTTTCCACAAAACACCACGCTTATAGGGTCTCACCTGCACAGATTCTGGCGTTATGAAGGAATGCATGGACAGTTTGTCCGTACGCCATCGGCGGGTTTGCCGCTAGACGGTGACACGAGTGCTGCTTACTGTGTGCTCGAGCGTCAGACAAACGGCTGGACAGTAGAGCTCTGCCGGGTTGCCTATGATCTTGATAAAGAGTTAGCTGACTTTAAAAAGAGCGACTTTTACCAGGAAGGTGGTGTGTTCACGCACTTGCTATGGCTCGAGTTAAAAACAGCACGCTGGTGGGTGATGCCCTTTTTTGCCCATTTGGCTACAGTGTTTGCAGACAGTCAGGAAGGGCGAAAAGGTTACAGTCATGAAGAAATGCGCTTTGCCTGGCAAAGTTTTGACCGTAACCTGTACCCTGACTATGATCCAGATAAGAGTGATGTTCTGGTTTAAGGGCCAACACGCTTAAACTTATAGCGCTCAAAAATCAGCTCAACGGTGCCATTACGCCTGTAAAAACTCACAGGTAAACGCCGACCGCCTGCAAGAGTAAAAAAGTTTTGCTCGTCTTTTTCTAATAGCTCGGGAACCAGGATAACTTTTTGGGGTGCTGCCTGATCGTGAATCTCAAAGGTTAAAAAGTCAGCATTTTTGCTAACCGTAGCGGTCATGGTTCCCTTGTAGCTTTCATACGTTCCCGTGAGCGGTATTAAGTGAGTTTCGGTGCGTAGAAAGGGCAGAGCCTTGATATCTTTTTCCAACAAAGTTGCCAAGGCAACCTTGGCAAAATAGCCAGTTGGGTAGCCACTGCCATTCGTTAATAGGGCTACGCCTGCGTTACTCTGAGGTAAAAAGGCCATGTGTGCGGTGGCTACCCCAACGCTGCCACCATGACCAACAAAGGTTTCGCCAAAAAACTGTTCTGTGCTTAAGCCGTAACCATAGTGGGTATCGGGTTCAGAGTTACCCGTATCACCAAATAACGATGGGTTTGACTGCCAGGGCATAGCGACTCTTGCTTCCCACATTTCTTTTATGCCTGCTGCTGAAAGTAAACCTTTGCCCCCTTCCAGATACATCATGATGTATTGACTCAGATCGAGTACATTGCTGATTAGACCCCCTTCGCTTCTTATGCTTCGGTAAAGATAGCGCCCAGGTTTAGGGTCTTTATTGGGGATAACGGTGTAGGGCACTGCCAAATCACCATCCGCTTCGACCTCTGTTTTGCTGTAAAAACTGCGCTTCATGCCAAGCGGGTCTAAGATATGTGCCCTGATGTAATCGTTATAAGCTTCTCCTGAGGCCTGTTCTATGATTTGCCCGAGCATCGCGTAGCCCTCATTGAAATAAAACCAGCGCTCTCCAGGTGCAGTTTCAACCCAGCTTTCAGCGTCAGCGGCAAAGGTCATGATGTCATCTGGGCCAGCAATAGGCAGGGCTTTGCCGCCTACGCCACTGGCATGGCGCAAAATGGCTTCAGCGTAAGCTAAAGCTGGTATGCCGGTGCTATGGCTTAGCAGGTGCTTAATACAAATAGCTTCGCCTTTAGGCTTGACGGTGTAAGGCAGATATTTTGTTATAGGATCATCAAGCTCGAGCTTGCCTGCTTCAGCAAGTTGCATAATGGCTAAGGCAGTAAAGGATTTGGTGACGCTGCCTACCGAATATAGGGTTTCAGGAGTAGCAGCAAGTCCATAACTTACATCCCGCTGACCAAAGCCTCTGGCATAAACGACTTCTCCGTTCTTAACCAGAGCCAGGCTTAAACCGGGTAAACCTGTAGCAGAAAGCTTCTCAAAAACAAAAGATTCTAAAAAGGGAATGTCCATCAGCTAGTTTAGCAAGTTTGAGCTTCTGTTGGAAAGCGTTCCACTTTGCTGCTAAAGCAGCATTATCGTGGTTTAAGCGATAAGCAGGGCTTAGTTCTTTAAGGTTTGCCAAGTTCGCCAGGCAAGCTTTGGCTTTAAGTCGCTGTCAAAAAGGCCGGTATTAACCCAAATTTCAGCAACGGTAGCCGTGTCGCCCTGGGGTAGTTTTGCCAAAAGCTTTTCATAGTCAACCGGAACAAACCAGATTAGGTATAAATAGCTGTCTTCTTTGGCAAAACGGATTAGATCTTTTAGGAAAGCTGCTTGTAGTGCTTCATCACCCGTAAAATTTACATTGTTAACTTTGCGGTGTTTGCTGCTGTAACCTGTTTCAACAATAGCGATGGGTTTTTCCGTATAGCTGCGTAGCCACTCGAGCGGCTCGAGCCACTGGGCAGGGGGTGCTGGCAAAGCGGGTGCGCCAAAATATTCACCAAACTCACTGCCATAAGGGTAAAAACTAATACCCAAAAAATCAAGCTGTTCTACGAGGGGTTTGACCTGCTCTGCTACTCGGGGTAACAAAAGGGATTGTAAGACAAATTCGACACTCAGTTTTAGGTTTGGCTGGCTGGCGTGTAAACGCTCGAGCGTTGCTGTCATAAGCTCGGCAAATTTTTCCCATTCCTCCGGGTGACTCAGCGAGAGCTCACTCATTTCAATACCAATGATAAGAAAATCAGGTTCAAAATAATCTACAACGCGCTTAGCAAAATTAGAGTAGGCGGTTATGATTTGTGGGTCGTTATAAGGTTTATCTATAAGCTCTTGAGGCATCTGACCTGCTTCATCTGCGGTTATGCCACATTGATAAGCCAGAGTATAGCGGTCACTTTGGGTTGGGGTAATGTGGACCGAGAGAGGTACGCCTGCAGGGATGCGCGCTTTGATATCAGCCCAGTCATCTTGAATCCATTGGGGAAAGGCTTGACCCTTTAAGGCCTCTTGCCAAGGTAGGCAATCACCAAAGCCCATATTATGAACGGCATAGAGGCTCGAGTTGTCAATGACTAGGGTGTTTACGTTCTCTAACGCTTCAAGGGTTAAATCATAGGGAAATGCCGTAAAGCCGTAAAGCGGAGCCTTGCCTTGCGCAAGCGTCGCTGTCACAAAAACCAAGCATAAACATAATACTTGCAAAGGTTTTATCATTCATCCACATCCTATAGAAGAAATAAGCTAAGCTTAGTCTATAAGCCAGGCTCGAGCTTCCGACTTTAGGTGGGCTTATCCTACTTCTGAATAGTTTTTGATGAAATAATCGGAAGTAGTGAGCAGAAACCATATGGATTAGGCAAGAAATGTAATGAAACCTGCTGGACTCATGGAGTGTATTAAAGGATGGGCAACAATCAGAAAGTTAGGTAATTCCTGACCACTTCATAAAGTTTTCAATGAGGATGCGTCCAGCCGGGTGCTCATCGGTGTAGTATTCCGGGTGAAACTGAGTACCCATCAGGGGCAAACTTTCATGTACCATCATTTGCAGAGCTGTGATTTCGGTAGCTGCCAGATTGATAAAGCCCTCGGGCAGGGTTTTAAGCTCCCAGGAATGGGCATGACGGAAGATGGGATTAGACCCCAAACCCTCAAAAAGTGGATGCTTACCCAGGAGTTGAACAGGTTTATAGCCCATTTCTTTTTTGAGGCCGGGGGCAAAGGTGATTTCTTCTTCGGGTTCCTCGAGTGGTCCTATAGGGGCCAGAGTTGCGCCGTAAGCTTCAGCCATGACCTGATGGCCCCCACAAAAACCAAAAGCTGGTAGACGTTTTTCGAGTAAAGCAGCTTTAAGGCCCTTTTGGTCTTTTGGGTCGTAGTCATCAGGATTGGCGCTGTTGCCACTTATAAAAAGGGCTCTTGCCTTAATAGCTGTTAAAAGCTCTGGGGTCACCTTGTTATAGCGCATGATTAAACAGGTATCACCCGATAAATCTTCCAGGCGGTACTTTATGCGAACCCGGGCTGCCATAAGCTTTTCGCCCCAGGGTTGGGCGTAGCCTGATTCGTGCTCATTATCGATGAAGACAATCATGCCTGAGTTTAACTGGTAATACGGTTGCTGAGGGGTTTTGTCAATTGCTAAGCTGGTGTAACAAAACTGATATAAAACTGTCACATTCCTGTAAAAAAAATCGCCTAAAGTACGGAAGTAGCAACGAAGCTGCTACATGGACGCGATGAAGCGACTTTCCCCATATGGGCATCATGGGAAGCGTGGAGCGAGTGATGCAACCGGCCGAGTAATAGTCTCGTCCTGTTGTACCAGTAGAAAGGCGGTACATCAGATGAATAAAGCCAATAGATCAAAGCTGCGTTTTTGTCGAACAAAAGTCACCGCACCGTAAAACCTGGCGCTAATGAGATTTTGAAAAGCAAGCCTCAAAGGATGTAAAAAAATTAAATCCTTTAAGGCTTGCTGAGAGACCTTTTTTCACTAGCAAGCTGGTCTTTAGGCCAGTCTAAGGAGACTTATGTTTACTAAACTCAGGCAGTTCAGGCTGCTGATAGGTGCACTACTTTTGGGATTGACTCTGGTGAGTTGCCAGAGTGCCAAACCTGAACTTAAAGCCCCTGAAGCCGCTCCTGAGCTACTACGATTTAACGACCGTGACCAAAATGAACATCTGGCACCTCACATGGCCATGCCAGAAGCTTTGGTCACAGAGCAACTCGAGCTCAGAAAGGAGCAGTTAAGCTTACAAAACGAAAACCAACCCCTGGTCATGGCGCACTACTTTCCCTGGTATCAAACGCCAGAGGTCCATGGGTACTGGGGCGTTCACTGGCGCATGAATACTTGTGACCCGGAGCAGATAGATGCAGAGGGTAAGCGCGATATTTGTTCGCACTATTACCCTATCATTGGACCCTACGACTCACTGGACCCTGATTTGCTCGAGTACCACATCTTGCTGATGAAGCTCTCTGGCATTGACGGCATCATTGTCGATTTTTATGGCGCTCAGAATTTTTATGATTGGCCTGTTTTACGGGAAGCTAGCGATACCATTCTAGAGGCATTTAATGCTGCGGGTTTAAAAGTTGCCATTATGTACATTGATCAGACGCTGCAGATTGCTGAAAACAATGGCTTGATCACTGATCCTGCGGCAGCAGCTTCGGCTGATCTTGCCTATATCGAAGAGCATTACTTTGCGCTGGAAAATTATCTTCAGGTAGATGGTGAACCTCTTTTGCTTGATTATGGTCCGGTTTACTTGCAGTCTGCTACTAACTGGCAAAGCGCTTATGCTGGTCTAGCGTCTAATCCTGACCTGGCGAGTTTAGGCTATGTAGATGGTTTTTCCAGCACCACCTTTCCCTGGATTGAGTGGCCAGAATGGCAAAACTATATTCCTAATTACTATGCCTGGGTAAACTGGAAGGGCTTTGATCTGGCTATAGGCTCAGCTTACTTTGGTTTCCATGATTACTACAATGAGGGTGGTTGGGGAAATAGCCTCTACTATCTTGATGATCTGGATGGAGAGCGCTTTGGTCAGTATCTGGCTGAGAATGCTCAGTACAACCCCGATATTATTCAGCTGGCTACCTGGAACGGTTTTGTTGAGGGCACCATGCTCGAGCCCACCCTGGAAACAGGCTATCAGTATTTGCAGGATTTGCAGGATTTTACCGGGGTTCCTTACAGCGTTTCTGACCTCGAGCTTGTGACTCAAATCTACAAGCTGCGTAAAGCCGTAGGTACAGGTCAAAACCTGCAAAGCTCTTTATCAAGCATTCGTTTTGCTTTGGAACAAGGCAATACTTTGCAAGCAAATAAAATGATGCAAAGTTTAAAATTTAGTAAGTAAATCATTTCGGAGGCGATGAAGCACATTCCTTATTTGGGCATCTTGGAATGTGCCGAGCCAGTGATGCAACCGACCGAATCGATACTGTAGCCATAGCCTTAAGATAATAGCTGCTACAGCGATGGAAGGTTGTACCGGTTGAAAGGCGGTACACCCAATGAAACTATACAAACCTTTGCTGCTGATTTTAGGCAGCCTGAGCCTGATGGTCTTTATGGCCTCGTGCTCACAAAGCTCGGCGCCAAGTTCGGCTTCTCTGGATAGCCAGTTTGCCTCTGTACCCGCAGAAGAAGCACTCGAGCGCTGGCAAGGCGCACTCACGCAAACAACCAGTGTTGACGACCAGGACTATATCGACCTGCTGCTTAAACGCAGTAAAACCAAAAAAGGTAAATGGGAAAATGTCTCTCCGCGTGAACGGGGCAATGGTAATAAAACAGGGCATGATAATCAGGCTTTAGTGACTACCGAGTCTGCCACTGACCCGATCATCATGGCGCATTATATGCCGTGGTTTCAGACCCCCGAAGAAAGTGGTTACTGGGGCATTCACTGGACCATGGCCAACTGCAACCCTGACAATCAGGATGCCAGCGGTCGCCGTGAAATCTGTTCGCACCATTATCCGCTCACAGGTCCCTATGACAGCAGTGACGCTGATCTACTCGAGTACCACGCACTGCTTATGAAGCTTTCTGGCATCGACGGTGTTTTTATTGACTGGTACGGCACTCAGAATGCTTTTGACTGGCCGGTGTTAAAAGCTGCCACTGAAAAAATCATGGATACCTTTGACCGCTATGGTCTTAAGTATGCCATTGTCTATGAAGACAAAACCATCGAAGCTGCCCTGCACTTTAATCTCATTCAAGATGATATTGCCGCTGCCAGTGCTGATTTTCAGTATTTGCAGACAGCAGTTTTCACCCGTAGCAATTACTTGCATGTCAATAATCAGCCGCTACTCTTAAACTTCGGTCCGGTGCATTTTGATCAGGCAAGTGACTGGACAAGCATTTTTACCAGTGCCTCGAGTACGCCGCATTATCAGGGCTTGTGGTCGGTTTCAGGCTTAAGTGATCAGTTCTTTTCCTGGATTTACAATGACAGTCAGTTCTTACCGTGGTTTTATAGTCAGGTTAACAGCTGGGACGTAAGTATCGGCGAAGCCTACCCGATGTTTGATGATTACTACTTAGAGGGTGGCTGGAGTGAAAACCTGTTCGAACTGGATAGCCAGAACAAAACCCTGTTTTCACAAACTTTTCAAGAGGCTCTGGCTGCGGGCGTGCAAATCATTCAACTGAATACCTGGAATGATTTTGGTGAAGGGACTGACATCGAGCCGAGCATTGAAAATGGTTATCAGTATTTGACTGAGCTGCAAAGTTTTACGGGAGTTCCTTTTGATCAGGCAGACTTAGAGGCTGCCACCGAGTTTTACTTCTTGCGTAAGCGTATGGCTGATAATGGCCTGATTCTGGGCTCGAGCCAGGCGATCATAACTGCGCTTTTATCGGGAGATAGCCGTACTGCCAGCAGCTTAATGCAATAAAAATAAGGCTTGACTCCCTGTCCTTTAAAGGTTTATACCCCGTCATTCGTGACGGGGTATTTTTGTGCTAGGGCCATCATGGTTAAATTTCTTTTACTTTATTCTTTCTTGCGGTACACTTAAGCTTAGAGTTAAAACTCATAAACGTACAGGGCTGGAGAAGGGCTGATAAAACGTCAGGGACTTCCCCACATAAAACTAAAAGGGAAAAGGAGTGAATCGGGATGCGAAAATTAGGGGAACTTCAGAGTGGGAAACGTTGTCATTTACAGTTTTGGCCGTTTGGAGACCTGATCAGA
>JAGQHN010000097.1 GCA_020431825.1 Trueperaceae bacterium
CGCAAAGCTTCTCTAAGCAGTTTATGGAGAGCTTTTACCAAAAATCTTAATCGAACGCTCTAGCTGACATTTGACCAGCCCGTCCTTTCTTTCTTATGTTAGGATGCCTCAAAAATGGAGGATGCGTGATGATTCGACTCATATTTGTTTTTGGCCTATTCTTTTGTTTCGCATGGAATGGGTTCGCCCAACCCTATCCGCTACCCTTAAGTTTTCAAGGAGAAGGTAGTACTCAAACGGCCTCGTTTACTGCAACTGGCCCCTGGAAAGCCGAAATGACCAGTACAGAGCTGGGACTCATCCGCGTATTTACGACGCAAGGTCAAGATTTAGGTCCTCTTCTTAACAATGAAATGGTGGAAACAGCTGGTGAATTCTATTTGTCTATTGAGACCACAGGTTCATGGACTTTAAGCATAAATCCTGCTCTCGACAATCCCCAGAATGCAGTTGCCGCAACCGCAGAGGCTTCGGGGAAAACACAAACGCCTATCAGTGTAGATTTGCCTTTAAAGCGCTACGGCTACCAAATAACCAGATTTGTGCGCCCTGCTCCTTCAGGTATTGCTGATACTAAAGATTGCAACGATTTTGCAACGGTCTTTGAAGCTCATGACGCCTTTATGGCTGCTGGGGGTCCTGAACTTGACCCTTTTAATCTAGACCCCGATGGTGACGGTTATGTCTGTACTTATGACCCTAGAGAAAGCTATACGCCACCTATTAGCTGCGAAGCAGGTACGGCTTGGCAAAACCCGAGGTACCGAGTTAAAGACGGTATTTATGCTCGAGGAGCTTGCAGACCTACAAATTAAGCTTCCTGAAGATTAAGATTCTCCCCTGGCCTTCTTACGTTCTTCTCGGCGCCACTGGGCTTCTTCTTCCTCGCGTTTACGCTCGGCCTCGAGCCAGTGGCGATTGCTACGTTCCACCCCAATTCGGCGTAAGAGCATCCCCTTGAGGTCAGGTTTTTCCTCTTCTCGAGTCTGAGCGCGCTTCTCGGCTCGACGTTTGGCCTGTTTGGCTTTGCGCTTTGACTTTTTCACAGTCTTTAAACTAGCACTCTATGCTTACTCAGGCTGTGGCTAGTCCTACGGTAGATCGTCGGCGACGCCACAAAAATCAAGGGCAGTTTCACACAATAGGTCAGTCAGCTCGTAGACCGAAACCAGATCAACCCACTCTTCTGCTGAATGTAACCCTTGCCCAAGGGGCCCAATAAGCACTGTTTCAATACCCACTTCATCTAAAAGTGCTGCATCTGTCCAAAAGGTTGCGCCCATAGACTCGAGCCTTTGCCCCAAACTCTTTTGTGCGGCCCTCTGCAAACTTTTTATGATGCTGGCATCTTCACTAATTTCAAAGGGAAAGCGCTCAAAGCTCGCTGTTAAGGTTGCTTTAAAGTTAGGAATGCTGCTAGCTAAATGATCTACTATAGCTTGCAATTCAGCTTGTGCCTGCAGCAGTGTCTCACCTGGAATGGTGCGCCGCTCGATAAGCACTTTGGCATGGGCAGCGTAAGTACTCTTTTCTGTACCACCTTGCATCAGGGAGACATGAAGAGAAGGAGGACCCGCTAAGGGATGAGGAGAGCGGTCTAGCAAATTTTGACCTAATTTATACAGCTCTGCCAGAAACAAGGCCATATGCATATTGGCATCAATGCCTTCTTGATACCGACTTCCGTGAGCGGCCCGCCCAAAGGTTTCAACCTCAAACCAGATAAAACCGCGGTGGGCGGTGCAAAGGCGCATATCGGTTGGTTCAGTAATGATGGCAGCGTCAGCCCTGTAAGTTTTCGCCAGATGCTCCATGCCGATACTCAGCGCTTCTTCATCAGCAACGAAACTTAAGAGTAAATCTCCCTTAAGTTTGATAGCGGCATCCTGTAAGGCTTTTACGCTTGCCAGCATGGCGGCGAGACTGGCTTTCATATCTTGAGAACCTCTCCCGTAAAGCCTGCCCTCAGTGACTCGAGCCGAAAAGGGCTCTGCCATGCCCTGAGTACCCACCGTGTCAAGGTGTCCATTAAGCATAAGTGTTTTACCACCGCCCGAACCTTTAAGTCTGGCAACAACATTAACCCTTGTGGTTTCCAAATCGTGGAATTCGACCTCGAGCCCCAGGTCTTCAAGACAGGTTTTGATGTATTTGCCTAGCTCGAGTTCTCCCGGCGCATCGGTTACCAGACTTGGGTTACGTGAGTCAATTTTGACCATGGCAGCCAGATGCTGATTAATGTAGCTTTTGTCAATCTTAATATCAGACATTTTGTATCCTAAAGTGCTTGAATAACTCCGCGCACAAGGCGCTCGAGTCTTTCCCCAATTTGCCCGGCCACACGCACCACTTCGTCCGGGTCATCTTCGGGTTGATCGGCTTCACCCGTCGCGACATTGGTAATGGCGGAAAACCCCAGTACGGACATACCCAGATGATTGGCAGCAATGACTTCAGGAACGGTTGACATGCCAACAGAACTGCCTCCAATCACGCGCATAAAACGGCGCTCTGCTGAGGTTTCAAAAGTTGGACCCGCCGTACCGACATAAACGCCCTGCTTGAGATCAATGTCTAGATTTTTAGCGGTACTTAAGGCAAGCTTCTGTAAATGTTTATCATAGGCATCTGACATATCAGGGAAGCGTGGCCCAAAGCGCTCATCATTTTTCCCTAAAAGGGGGTTGGTACCAAAGAGGTTAATGTGGTCACTTATCAGCATAAGGTCACCTGCTTTAAAAGAAGGCTCGAGCCCGCCTGCAGCATTGGTCACCAGAAGTGTGCTTGCGCCTAGAGCTTGCATAACCCGAATAGGAAAAACCACCTGCGCCATACTGTAGCCTTCGTAGTAGTGAAGCCGCCCCTGCATCATGACAACTGGCTTACCTGACAAGAAACCCATCACCAGACGTCCTTTATGACTCTGCGCCGTGGTTACCGGAAAGTGGGATAAGTCGCTATAACTTAGCTTCACGCTGTCTTCTACGACATCCGCCAGGCCTCCTAGACCCGAGCCTAATACCAGAGCTAGTTGTGGCGTCAAAGCACAGCGCTCCCGAATGGCTTTCACTGTTTCCTGAACTTGCTCAAACCCTGGCAATTAGCGCAACTCCTTATAGGCATTAATGAGACCATTGGTTGAGCTGTCATGGCTCGAGACAGCAGCATCACTCTCGAGTTCTGGCAAAATCGCTTTGGCCAAAACCTTACCGAGTTCCACACCCATCTGATCAAAGCTGTTGATGTTCCAGATGACCCCCTGGGTGAAGATTTTATGTTCGTAAAGGGCAATCAGTTTTCCTAGCGTCTCGGGCGTCAGTTCCTTATAGAGAAAGCTACTGGTCGGGCGATTACCCGCAAAAACTTTAGAGGCAATCAGCACCTCCGAAGCGTCTGCCCCCAGATCCTCTTTGACCTCTGCGGCAGTTTTCCCTTTCATGAGCGCTTCGGTCTGAGCAAAATAGTTGCTGAGTAAAATCTCGTGGTGCTCTCCTAGGGGATTATGGGTTTTGGCCGCAGCCAAAAAATCTGCCGGAATAAGCTTGGTGCCCTGATGAATCAGTTGATAGAAAGCATGTTGACCGTTGGTACCGGGCTGACCCCAGATGACAGGCCCCGTTTGATACTCAACTCGTTCTCCCTGTCTGGTTATACTTTTACCATTTGACTCCATATCGCCCTGTTGGAAATAGCTGGCAAAATGCTCGAGGTACTGGTCATAAGGCAAAATGGCATGACTCTCTGCGCCCCAGAAATTGTTGTACCAGACACCCAATAAGCCCATCAGCGCAGGAATATTGTTTTCTAGGGGCGTACTTCTAAAGTACTCATCAACTTTGTGGGCACCACTTAAGAGTTCCTCAAAATGCTCAAAGCCTATATAAATAGCAATGGATAAACCAATAGCACTCCAAAGTGAATAGCGCCCACCTACCCAGTCCCAGAAAGCAAACATATTTTTGGTATCAATACCAAAGTCTTTTACCCCTGATTCACTGGTGCTTAGGGCAGCAAAATGCTTGGCAACATAGGCTTCATCCTTTGCTTTTTGCAAAAACCAGCGTCTTGCCGTATGGGCATTAGTCATAGTTTCCTGAGTGCTAAAGGTCTTTGAAGCAATCAGAAAGAGACTGGTTTCAGGGTCAATTTTCTTTAGCGTTTCAGCGATATCACTGGGGTCAATGTTACTGACATAGTGCACCCTGATACGCTCATGACCATAAGGTTTTAAGGCGGTGGTCACCATTTTGGGTCCCAGATCACTCCCACCAATACCAATATTGATGACATCGGTAATCGCTTTGCCGCTATACCCCTGCCAGGCACCGCTTCTTACGCTTTCAGAGAAAGCTTTCATTTGAGCCAGAACCGCATTAACTTCTGGCATAACATCCTGACCATCTACCAGAATAGGGCGCTTACTGCGGTTGCGCAGGGCAATGTGTAGGACAGCGCGGTCTTCGGTGTTGTTAATGGGGGCACCGCTAAACATTTTTTCGGTCATGGCTTGTAGATCGGCAGCTTTGGCCAAGTCAAAGAGCAGCTCGAGGGTTTTTTCAGAAATCCGGTTTTTACTAAAGTCAAACAAAATGTCATCGAACCAGAGCGAAAACTTTTTAAAACGCTCCGGGTCTTTAGCAAATAAGTCACGCATATGCACGGTTTCAAACTCTTTTTTGTGGGCTTCGAGAGCTTGCCAGGCTGGGCTCGAGTTAATCATGGTAAAACTCCTTGCTGCTTTACTAGCGAAGGTTTCCGATTTTGTGGATACGATAAGTTAGGAATGCCACTACGTTTTTAAATCCACCTGCACAAAATCTGGTAAACCGCCTAACTACCTTAAGTGTATCTTTTTCACCTCTCTGGCGTCAGCTAGCATTTTCCCTCTTAAAAGGCTAAAGAACCGTTAAACTGGGTGCAATGTCTGAATTTGATGCACTGGCTTTTTTAAGTTCAAAAAGATTGATACAGGCTAGTAATGGCGTACGGCTCGAGCCCCTCAAAGGTGGTTACTGGAATGAGGTCTACCGCATTCAGGGAGACGGATTTGACTGGGTCTTAAAGCGCTTTTATCAGGAAGCGCTAAGAGCGCGGCTTTACCCTATGCTGCCAGATAGCGAAGCCTTAGCCTTAAAAACTCTCAAAGGAAAAGCTCTGGCTCCTGAGTTTGTGGCTTATTTCCCTGCACAAGAACATGAACGCGCCGTACTTATTTATCACTATGTACCGGGTTCACTCTACTCAGGAAATATAGCAAACATTGCAACCTTAATGCGCCAGCTTCATAAGCTTGATGTTGCAGATGCACCCTTTAGAGTTTTGCCCCAAACTCCTGAAGAGATTCTGAAACAAGCTGATGAGCTTTTAGCTGCATCTCAGGATGATGAACTAGGGCGAAACCTGAAAGCTTTACGTCCCGAAGCTATAGCGATGCCTCTAGTAGAAAAACCTTCTTTGGTTCATACCGATGCCTGGATTGGCAATTTTATTGGCGAAAATAATCAGCTTCGGCTGATTGACTGGCAATGTCCAGGGCTTGGCGACCCCGCCGAAGATATCTGGACTTTCTTAGAGTCAGGTTTTCAGCAGCTTATTAACTTACCCCTTTACAGCACAACAGAAAAAGTCAGCTTTCTTGAAACCTATGCTGATGAAACTCTTAAGAAACGCCTGGAACTCCTGAGACCTTACTTTGCCTACCGGGTTGCTGCTCACTGCGTTATGCGTATTCAGGATTTTAAAGATCGACCGCAGGATAAAAAGGCTTATGAAACTGTGCTGGAGACTGTGCTCGAGCAGTTGACCTGATTCAGCCAAACCTTTATCCCATACTGAATAGTCACAATTTTTCTTCAAAGCAGTCTCGGTTTAAAATAGCAACCCACTATACATGTCAAAACTAACAGAAGTTTTCAGTATTGGGCGATCTACTGGCTTTGTAATGCCCACCCCAGGCAAATTCCGCCAGCTTATAAGGGCGCTCACTGCCCCCTTTCCTTAGGTGTAGCAGTGCAACAATTCCTAAAATTGCCCTTTACTCTGAATCTTTCCTAAGCACTTTCTTAATCTCAGCTACATCTTTTATTTGCTAGACTCTTTTTTATGAGAAGAGCAGCATTTGCTTGTCTACTGTTTTGTTTAAGTCTGGCACTGGCACAAACCTCTACCGATCAACTGCTAGCTGAAGCCCTTGCCAAAGCCGAAACTGCTAAAACCACTTATCAAGTCGCCACCTATGACCAACCGCTCTGGCGTGAGGCCATCCTGCTGGCAACGCAGGCAGCCAATCAAAGCCCCAATAATGTACAGGTACTTCACTTTTTGGGCGCAGCCTACACCTATGTTCACTGGTACAGTCGCGCCTGGGATAACTGGCTGGCATTCTTTGCAGCAGGCGGCACAGTTGAGCTTGCCAAACAATTTGATGCCAATAGCGTACAGCTTATAGAAGATGCAGGTACCGAGCTTGGCTATGCGCGCTATCAGGCAGGTAGTTCCAGAGAGGCGCTGGCTTACTATGAAAAAGTGCTCGAGTTTCTACCTGATGATGCTGAAGCGCTACGCTGGGCCGGGCGCATTCACCTCGAGCTTGATGAAACCGAAGCTTCCCTTCCCTACTGGCGACGCCTAGCAGAAGTTACGCCAAACGACCCCAGCGTAAAGTACTACATTATGCTGGCAGAGCAGCAAGATCAGGTAGGCCGAGAAGCCAGTAGCGCCTTTCAAAAAGGACTTCAGGCTTATGATGAAAACAAGATCAGCGAGGCTCAAGGCTTTTTTGAAGCAGCTGTTCGAGCCAATACTAACTTTAAGGACGCCCTTGCCTGGGCTGGGCGCACCAGCTTTGAACTCAATCAGCTCGAGCTTGCCAGTAGCTACTGGCAGAAGGTTTTAGCAATTGATCCAAATGACGAAACCGCAGCCTATTTTGCCCGCTATGCTAGTGACCGGGAAACCTGGGGTGCTGCCGCTGACGCCTTTTATCAGGGTCAAACGCTGCATTTGCAAGGCAACTATGCCGAAGCTGTCAAACAATTTGAAGAAGCCTATCGTCTCAACCCAAACTATAAAGATGCGGCCGTCTGGACAGCACGTACCTATCAGGAAATGAATGACCCTGCTAGAGCCAAACCTTACTGGGAAATTGTCTTAAGACTTGATCCAGGTGATAAACGGGCTCAGGATTTCTTGCGCCTGGCCGAAGTGCAAGCCAGTGCTGGGGTGGCAGCAGGCAGCGCCTTTTTAGAAGGTGTTGCCGCCTTTGAAGCAGCGCGCCTTGCAGATGCCGAGGCTTCCTTTCAGCGGGCACTGGCAGAAAATCCAAACTTTGCCGACGCCTGGGCCTGGTTAGGACGCGTCCATTTCAGTTTGGGTGACTACGCTAAAGCAGCTGATGAATACGGCAAAGCCTATCAACTCAACCCCAATAACGATGCTTACCGTTACTTTGCCAATGAATCTCTAAGACTACAATCTAACCCCTAAATGGCTCGAGTCGTCTTACGGCTTAGCACCGTTGCCCTTTTACTGCTTTTACTGGTCGTCGCTTTTTTAAGCGTACGCACTGCCAGACGTTTGCCCAATGTCATTATTTATCTGGTCAAAGATAATGAGACCAGTTTTAGCCTCGAGCCTGTAGGCCGCAAAGTGAACGCTGGTACACCAGAAGAAAAGCTCCGAGGTATTGTACAGGCTTTGCAAGATGGCCCTAGCAGTAGTGAAAAAGCCAAAGGGCTAATGACTACCCTTCCTGGTGCTATGACCGTCAATAGGCTCGAGCTAGTTGGCTCTGAAGTGCGCATTGATTTATCTACCGAATTTGAGCAGGGTGGGGGCAACGCGCTTATGGTTGGGCGACTTAATCAACTCTTTTACTCGCTGACTCAAGCCAAAGAAGTAAGCGAAATCAGTTTGTTTATTGATGGACTTCGCGTAACTGCCTTTAGTCAGCAGGGCATAATGATTGCCTCACCCTGGTCAAGGCAAAGTGAAACTTTACCCGTATGGTAAAAGATCCTTTACAGGGGATACTGCAAGACCTAGAGGAGGTGGTGGTATCATCCTGACAGATAGTCTGATTACCACTGCATTTGAAACCTTCTCCAAAACAGTATTTTTCAGAATGCTTCTCGCATCCTATCTGTCTGCTCTATACCACTACCCTAGAGGATCGTTATTTCTTGCAAAAAGTAGGAAATTTAACAAAAATACGTGCATAAGTCACCGTTACTGGCTGTAAAAATGTACTATACTTAATTAATGTTTTAACGTGCTGTAATAGTAATTGGCTATGCTCTTATTAAGACAGATGTGTTTTTACTCAAATTTAGGAGAGCTACGTGTTTTTCGCAAATCTAAAGCAAAAACTAAGCAAACAACTCCCCTTTATTCTTTTTGAGTTTCTTTTCCTCAATATTACTTGTTTGCTGGTTTTTATTGCCAGTTTTGAGATAGATAAATCAAGATTTTTAGGTCTTGGGTTACTATATCTAATGGCAATTACTATTTTTTTCTCCGAACTTATTAAAGCAAATACTGCTGCTAAATCAGCCTCAAAAGTAGAACTTGAATCTCATTAAAACAACCTGCTTTAAATAATGAGTTAAAAAGCATTGACTCGCCAAGTTATGCTTTATCAAATTTTCACTTTCTACTTTAAGCTCGGCGCTCAAATTTGGGACATATGCCATACAATGCCCTAAGAATGATAAGGTAAACTCGAGTCCACTGGAGGCAAAGAGTGTCTACATTTTTAGATATTGCACGAAACAGCGGTCTGGTATTTGCAGGTTTGGTAAGCGCAGCCATCATTTTTGCGCTTCTTGGCAAGTTTTTAACTGATATCTCTCACGACCCTGACGCTGAGCATTAAGCCTTAAATCAAAAAAGCAAAGCCCGCCAATTGGCGGGCTTTTTGCTTAGACAGTTTTGTCTATTGAATTTGCATGATTTTTGCCACTGAAGGTACGCCGTTTGCATTCAGGGCAAAGAGGTAGTAATAACCTGGGGTTAAGACATTCTTATTGCTATGGGTTTTTAAGCTGTAGCTCGAGCCACTTTGTCCCGTTACCTGTACATTAATACGGCGCAGATCGGTATTCATGGCATGAGTATTGGCCGAGAGTTTAATCAGGCTGAAATTTGTAATGGTACTCGCACCACTACCTGACATTGTTACGGTAAAGGTCTGGTTATAACCAACATTATTTGGCGCACCGGCAATGACAGGGCGAGCAGCCAGACTACCATCACTGTTAAAGAGATAACTGGGTGAATAGATTTGACCGTCCTGGTGATCAGCAGCGCAGCGGCACAGACCGCCACCGGCAATCAGTACACGACCATCCTGCAAGAGCGTCCCGGTTGAGTGATAGTTGCGGGGTACACTCATAGCGGCAACTGTGCGCCAGCTATTGGTAGCAGGGTTATAAATTTCAGGAACCAGACGTGACTGTTCATCATTAAACTCCACGCCAGTACCATTTCCGCCAATCACCAGAGCTTCACCCGTCGGCAACAAAATGGTCGTGTGATAAGTACGGGTGTAAGCCATGTCTGGAATACGGGTAACCGCAGGATTCGTACCATTAATGTCAATGATGACCCCTGAAGAAAGACTTCCTGGCGTGCGTTCTCTGGGGGTACCCCCGGTCATCAAGATTTTGCCTTCATCCATCATGATGGCACTGCCCCATTGACGGTAGGTTTCGGTGCTGCCACGACTACCTTTATTGACTATGCTACCGACACCACTGACATCAATTTCATCCATCTGCGTGGTGGCACCTGAGTGGAAGACTTTACCGTTAGGAGCTACATGCATATAGGGATACCAGTCTGGAGTTTCCAGGGTTGAAGTTTGGTTAAGAACGCTGCTCAGATTAACGCCTGGCAGATTTTGCCAGCTACCATTGCGGTAAATTTCCGTTTTGCCACCGGAGTCAGCGCCCATAGACACCATGACTTCACCATTGGGCATAGCAACTGCGGTGCCATACCAGTGTGGGTTAATCATGTCAGCCAGGCGTGACCAGCTCGAGCCATTAAAAATACTTACTTTACGGCGACTCGTTACGCCGTCCCCACCACCATTAGCCATAATGCGACCATCGGCGAGGGTGACGAGGCCAGCACAGAACATATCGTGGGTTGGGTTATCAGCTTCGGTAAAGCTGCCTGTGGTTGGGTTATAGATAACGCCCTGAGTGTAGTTGGCATTGGGCTGACCGCCAAAGCCATTGACATCATAGGACGCCCAAGCCAGCACACGCCCATCGGTTAAATTTGCCATATGGGTAGCAATGAGAGGCCACTGCTGCACAGCGCCCCAGGCACCCTGGGTAAATTCGAGCGCAGGGGGAGCAGCGGCAGGGTAAAGCTGCGTAGCAGGGATAATCTGACGGGTTTGCTGGCTACTTTCCCACTCGAGCTTAATCGCTGCGCCGCCGCCATTTTCATAGTACTCGAGGCGGATGTCATATTTTTGATTAGCGCTTAAAGCAATCGTTGCCTGATCAACAGTTGGTGCATGGTCAGTCCAGTTGTTGATTATAAGTTGATTGTTAATCCAGAGGCGAACACCATCATCACTGGTAGTAAAGAAGGTATAGGTATTGCTGTAAAGTGCTTGAATCTGACCTGTCCAGCGAATGCTGAAGGTATCCACCCCGATACCCGCAACAGGTGAGCCCGTAGTCCAGTCAAAGTTGATGCGGGCATCGGTACGCAGCACCCTTGTCCCTGTAAAATCCATGTTGTCGTAGTACTCACCAAG
Organism: Trueperaceae bacterium; assembly: GCA_020431825.1. Taxonomy (GTDB): domain Bacteria; phylum Deinococcota; class Deinococci; order Deinococcales; family Trueperaceae; genus JAHEBB01. Next base: position 10,775 of record JAGQHN010000097.1, read on the forward strand.
TAAACCCGTGCCGTTACCTATAGCGACCTGCGTGGTAGCTGAGGCACTCACTGCTGCACTCGAGCCTGCACTATTTACCGCTTTTAGCTGATAGGTATAGGTAGTACTAGAAGCCAAGCCTGTATCGCTATAGCTTGTACCTGTTAGAGTAGCAATTTGACTGAAACTCCCTGTAGCCGTTTTACGCTCGAGAATATAACTGCTAGCTCCACTCGAGGCAGACCAGCTCAGATTAATTTGGCTACTAGACGTTGCCGTAGCACTAAAGTTAGCTGGACTAGCAGGAACTTGTACCGGAGCAGCCGAGGCAAAACTAATGCTATCTAAGGAACAAACGCCTGCTGGCGCCGAGATGTAAACGGCAGCCCAGCTTAAACCCGCTGGAATGGTGATGGCTTTAGAAGCTTTCATCCAGGAAGCACTATTAAAACTCAGGGTTTCACTAATCACCTGACTTGTGCTGTTATAAGCAGCAAGACCCACGGCACAGGTACTAGCTGACTTACCGTAAGCGCTAAAGGTGTAACTTTTGCCCACCTCTAAAATCGCCACAGGAATGTTTTGCTGAATCCAGCTGTAATTGCTGGCGTCCAGTGCCTTTGCACCAGCCTGGGCAGCCGTAGAAATCGCGGTAGTTCCTCCAAAGGCTTGCCAGTTAGCTAGGTCCTGCTCAAAGCCACCATTTAATAGGGCTTCAGTGTTGCTTGGGGGCGGTGGGGGCGGCGTTGTATTTCCCGCAATCAAGCTTAAATCATCAAACTGGCACTCCTGATCGGTTGGAGACAGGTAAACCGCCATCCAGCTGGTGTTAGCTGGCATCGTAACGCTTAAGCCTTGCTCCTCAAACGTAGCCGAGCGGAAAGTCAGTTTTTCATTAAAGGTTTCACCATTGGCACCGCCACCTGCAAAACCTACGGTGCAGCTTGCCCCATTCAGCGCTTTAGCAAAACCTACCAGCGTATAGGTCTGGCCTATTTCTACATCTGAGGCAGGCAGATTCTGCTGAATCCAGGCCCAGCCGCTGGTACTCAGCGCTTGGCCACCATTACGACCGGGACTTACTGTAGTGAGTGTGCCACCACCATACTGAACCCAGTTACCTGTCCCTGCTTCAAAATCGCCATTCAGTAAGAGGTTAGTGCCTGTGCTGACCGCCTGCGTAGCCAGACTCAGGTGTGGATAGAGTACAGTTTGTGGAATGACTTCGGCTTCAGCACCCTCTCGTGACCACTCGAGCTTCAAACTTGCACTTTCAGTTGTTTTTTGAAAACTCAACCGAATGCTGTAGGCTTTGCCTGCTTCTAAATCGAGGCTCGAGCCATTACTGACAGCCTTACCCTCAATAAAGAGTTGGGCTTTGCCTTCAGAGCTAAGCTTAAACTGATAAGTGCCGCTGCTTTGGGGTTTTAAGTAGCCCTGCCACTGCGCACTAAAACTCCCGGGTACAATCCCTCTGGCTGGGATGGCCTTATCCCAATCAAAGAAAATATAACGGTCAACCTGACTTACGCGAACCCCGCTCAGGTCACTACTGCTGAAATACTCAGCACTTAAACCGGTGGCTTCGCCAAGTACAGGAGGCGTATCAAGGGGAGTCGTTGTTTGACTACAGGAAGCAAGAAGAATGACTAATGCAAATAGAATTAGCCTTAAGGATAAGCGTGATGGATACATGAAGGCTCCTTAAAGTGAGACAAAACGCTAGCTTCTATTATGAAGGCGAGTTATTTTGCCTAAGGTACAATCATCACAACAAGAATCAGGACCCATACTCAACCCGAGAAGATTGAAGTTATCAAGCCTCATTTTCAGGAATCGCCTCAGAAAAATTGGCTGCTTCAGCCATCAGGCTTGATAAATTTGCTCAAATTCTATATAACCAAGCGTGCTGAAGTCCCTGCAAAACTTTATTGCCAACCCTAAACCAAGCCGCCAGGAAGCTCTGGGGGTGCTGCGTGCCAATTTTGCACTGATGTTTTTAGCACAGGTGCTTGTCGCTATTTTGCTGGCAGTTCTGTTACGGCTTTTAAGTAAGCCCCAACACGGCAGTGTCCTGGTTTCACAGATTTTGGTTTTGTTTACCCTGTTACAACTCCCACTGGGCGTTAGCCTGCCCCTTTTTGCCTCGAGGCACGGGGGAAAGGGAGCGGCCCTCTCGGCAACGCTGCTCATGTCTGTTTTGCTCTCTACCTCGGCGTGGTTTGCTGCCTTTGCCTTTTTAATCGGTAGCCAGAACAGCTATCTGATGATTATGCTGTTGCTGCTTATTATCTACTACAATACGGGCTTTTTTCTCTGCGGTCACTTCGCCAATGTTGCCCTTAAGGAGCCTCCAGAGAAAGCGAATGGCTCTGATGAAACTGAGCAGTTAGCACAAAACAGCACAGACATACCTTCGTAAAAAGCGGACGATACTAAAAATATCTGATATACCTTGCGCTGTGCTTCCTCCTGTCATTTTCTTACTACCAAAGGTCAAAACAGCATGAGTCTAAGCTCGAGCCTTTTCACCATTGTCTTACCCGCGTTTCTGGTCATGGGGGTGGGCGGCCTTCTGGGTTACTTTTTTAAACCTGATGTCGTTTCCATAAACCGCATAGGCCTTTACGCTGCGGTGCCCGCACTGCTCTTTGACTCACTGTCAACCACCGAGTTACATTTGCTCAGTGTTGCCAGACTGGCGATTGCCTACATCCTTTATTTGCTCAGCATGTTTTTTCTCTCATGGCTCATTTCGCCCAGAGTCAAACCAGAGCGCAGGCGTGGGTTTATAACTACAAGCATATATGCCAATAGTGCCAATCTACTTTTGCCTGTGGTCAGTTTTGCCTTTGGTGAGGCGGGGCTCGAGCGTGCCCTGATTCTCTATGCCATAACCAGCGTAAGCATGTTTACCACCGCGCCCATTGTACTAACCGGCGGCTTTGCCAATGGCCTATCAGTCAAAAAACTCTTAGGCCTGCCTGTTATATGGGCAGCTGCCTTTGGGCTGGGGTTTAACCTTTTGGGTTTGCACCTACCCCTTGGGCTACAGCGCGGCATTGAAATTACTGGACAAGCCGCTATACCGCTGGTACTTATGGTTTTAGGCATGAATATACAGCGCTCGGGCATAAGCCTGCCCGAAGCCCTGAACTACTGGGGAACCTTTGTCAGCCTCTGCGTGGGGCCAATTGTAGCCTTTGCACTTGGCTATGTTTTTGGGTTAAGGGAGCTTGATCTGGCTGTACTTACTCTGATAGGTGCCATGCCCCCAGCGATTAATACCTTTATGCTGGCTTTAGAGTTTAAGGCAGATGCCAACAGTGTGGCTAAAACCGTGATTTTGTCTACGCTAGTTTCACTGCTGACGATTTCGGTGGTGGTGGTGTTTGTGCAACGGCTGGTTTAGAAACACTCTATGCATTGAGAAATCTACCCCTCCTTTAAAAAGGAGGGGTCTTTGGTTTAGGTTAGTATTCGCGGTTGGCTTTGGGGGGTACGGCTTTTTCACCAAAAACCTGAGCAGCCAAGTCCCAGATTTGGTCAGGCTCGAGCCCTTTACCCAGATAAGTTTCATTCCCTTTCCAGATTTCTACATGTGGGTGTGGGCCATCCTGGGTTCCCTGAGCGGCCTCGAGCGTTCCAGAGTTACCCGTTTCTCCAACTTCTTGACCCTGAACTACCTGAACACCTACCACGATGTCTGCAGGAATAGCTGAGAGGTGTGCGTAGCGTGAAACAAAGCCACCCGCATGTTCTATCCAGACTTGCCGACCACGAAGCTTATCTAAAATTTCAGGAGGAGTGATCTGACTGTTAAGAGAAGCAGCAATAAGCTGGTCATAGCCTTCTTGCGTAAGTTCAACATAATCATGATCGGCTCGTATTACAGTGCCAGCAGCAACCGCAACTATGGGTGTTCCGTAGCTTATACCTACACTTACTACACCCCCATAAAAATCAAAACCTTCATGGGTACCGTTACGGTAAGCCCTTAAAGAACCAGGCAGGTGAGATGCCCTCGAGCTAATGGTTGCCCCTTCAACAGGAACAATGTAACCAAGCGGCCAGTCCGGGTTAATGACCTGTGTTGACCAGGTCTCGAGGTTTCTAAACAGCGGGGAAGCCCGCACCGGGATGCCCGCGACATCAGCGGCAGATTGGCCCTCATTGTTTCGCAAGCTTGGATTAGCCCCAGCATTTAGGAGTAAGTAAGGCACAGTCACACTTTCACTGTCTCTGGTGGCATACATCAAACTTGTCCAGCCATCTGGAGACTGCGTATTCACATCTGCGCCTGCTTTGAGTAGCGCAGTAATGATAGAAGGATCAGCTTTAGTACTGGCAGCATACATAAGCGCAGTTTGCCCTGAAGCATTTGCCATATTGACATTTGCCCCAGCTGAGATTTGCCCCATTAGAGCAGCTGCATCATTTTGAACAATCAGGTTAAATAGATCAACCTGTGCTTGCTCAGCCTTGGCCGCCTCTCGGTTCGCAGAGAAAGGTAACTGAAAAGACGTAGGCAACTGAACTAATTTTAGTTGCCACAAAACCAGGGCAACCGCAACCAAAAAGAGCAAAAACAACAGAATTCGACGCATGGCTACTACCTTATTAAAGTTCTATGTATGAAGCATTAGAGTTATTTGTCCTTAACAGACAGCTAAAGGAACGTTTAGCAAAGCACCCAAGAAGTAAGAGTTCCGTTAGCTTAGCTGTTTAGATTAAGTCTGTTGAAAATGATGATATCTTTTCAACGCCCTTTTTCCCTTTAGGTAGGTGGCCCTGCATCCTCCCCTACCTAAAATCTGAAGGACTAAGCCTCCTTCTACTTCTCCATAGGGGTACCGCACAGGTACCCCTAAATTTTTAGCAGGTATCATCTGGTCAAAGATGCAGGTATCATCTGGTCAGCTGCACAGTTACTTTTAAATCAAACTTTCCAGACGAACTATGCCTGTTTTAGGCTCGAGGCTTTCCTTATAAGGCTGCTATCTCTGTAAGCGTAATGGGAGCAGGCTTTTAACCTTTTGTTTTCTTCCAGTTTTCATAATCTTCTTTTGCTTTTTCTGTGGTTGCCGGGTACAGACCTATAATGCTGCGCCCAGCTAAAACCTGCTCAGTTACAAAAGCCTCATAAGACTCCATACCGCTGCATTCATTGGCAAGTTCCTCTGCCAAATGCGCAGGAACCACCACCACGCCTTCCTGATCGCCAACAACGACATCCCCTGGGAAAACAGCGACGTCGCCGCAGGCAATGGGTACATTCAGATCACAGGCTTCATGCAACGTTAGGTTAGTAGGGGCTGATGGCCTGTTGTGGTAGCAAGGAATGTCTAATTTGGCAATGCCCGGCGCGTCACGAAACCCGCCGTCCGTCACCACGCCTGCACAGCCTCGCACCATCAGACGCGTTATAAGAATAGAACCTGCTGAGGCAGCCCTAGCATCTTTACGGCTGTCAATTACCATGACATAGCCAGAAGGACACTCTTCCACAGCAACACGCTGCAGGTGTCTGGGATTGCGAAACACCTCAATGGGATTGCGGTCTTCCCGGGCAGGAATATAACGCAGGGTATAAGCTTGCCCTACCATTTGCTCAGCTTTCGCATCCACCGGGCGCACATCTTGAATAAACTGATTGCGCAAACCCCTTTTAAATAGGGCTGTGCATAAGGAAGCAACACTAATAGCCTTAAACTTTTGCCGGGTTTCTTCGCTCAGAACATAAGCAGACATGAGTTCCTTTCTTGGGCAGTACTTAGTAGTTAGTACCTGGTGATGAGTAGCTAGTTAGTTAAGTCAGCAGGCAAAATATCTTCTGGCATATTCTGGTAGCAGACTGGGCGAAGGAAGCGGCGAATAGCCAGCGTACCTACTGAGGTAGCACCAAAATTGGTTGAAGCAGGGTAAGGGCCACCGTGAACCATGGCGTCGCAGACTTCAACTCCCGTTGGAAAACCATTGGCTAAGAGGCGACCTGCTTTACGCTCGAGTACAGGCATAAGCTGCCGAGCCTGCGCGGTATCCTCAGAATCCATGTGCAAGGTGCAGGTAAGTTGACCATGGAGTGACTGTGCCAGCTTTTTCATTTCAGCGAAATCTTTGACCGTCACAATCAAACCAAGAGGGCCAAAGACCTCTTCACCCAAGACCTCATTAGCACGCCAGTTTTCACCCGTAGTTTTGTACAAATAAGGACTGGCACCCCGCATATTGCAGACAGAGGTAAGCAGTTCCTGTACACCTGTTGTTCCTTTAACGCGGTCACGGCCTGAGCGGTAAGCTTCAGCAATGCCATCAGTGAGCATGGTCTGTTCAGCAACAGGACTGAGAGCATCCGTTGCTGCCTGACTGAAGGCATCGGCATCTTCCCCTTCTATAACAATGGCAATGCCTGGATTAGTACAAAACTGACCCACCCCCATGGTGAGTGAGCCTGCCCAACCTTTGGCTATGTCAGAGCCTCGAGCCTTGAGCGCAGCAGGGAGTAAAAACATCGGGTTAACCGAGCCTAATTCTCCAAAAAACGGTATAGGTTCAGGACGCTGCGCACAAAGATCAAAAAGGGCTTTTCCGCCTGCCAGCGACCCGGTAAAGCCAACTGCTTTAATCAGAGGATGCTGAACCAGTGCCTGACCGACATTTCGTCTGCCACCCTGAATAAGCGAAAACACCCCAGGATGAATAGCGCAAGCTTTCACCGCTGCCGCAATGGCTTCCGCCACAATTTCCCCGGTACCTGGGTGCGCAGAATGCCCTTTAACCACCACTGGACAACCAGCAGCCAGTGCAGACGCAGTATCGCCACCAGCCGTTGAAAAAGCAAGTGGGAAATTAGAAGCCCCAAACACCGCCACCGGCCCAATCGGACGCTGAATCATACGCAGGTCTGGTCTAGGCAACGGTTGTCGGTCTGGCAGGGCCTCATCATGGCGGCGGTCAAGGTAGTCACCTTTTAAGATGTGACTGGCAAACAGGCGAAGCTGCCCGGTAGTGCGACCGCGCTCCCCTTGCAATCTAGCCTCGGGCAAACCTGTTTCTTGCGAGCCTATTTCGGTGATAGCTTCTGCCCTTGCCTCAATTTCATCAGCAATTTTGTTCAGAAAATCAGCACGCTCCTGTCGGCTCGAGTAACCGTAGCTCCAGAACGCCTCTTCGGCGGCCTGCACAGCTCTGTCTACATGCTCAGGTGTACCAACAGCGTATTCATGTGCCTCTCCGTGAGCAGGTGCAGATTTAAAGGTAGCGTCTCCTGCAACCCAGTCTCCTGCGATTAAGTGTTTTCCTTTTGGTTCAAATGCCATCGGTGGTTCCTTTCCTGGAAAGTATCTGGTACTTAGTAGTTAGTACCTGGTACGAAATTCTTAAGACTAGGTGGATTCCAGTCTTCGCTGGAAGGACGAATGAAAGCGTTTCTTTTGGTAACCTATCTTTCCACCATTCACTAATCACTAAAAAATATCCGGCTCAGGTGCTTTTTCGCCAAACTCAGGGCTTAAGAAGTCAAAGTCACAGCCTTCATTGGCCTGAGTAACGTGTTTGGCAAAAAGATAGCCGTAACCACGTTCGTAGCGCTCAGGGGGTTTTTGCCACTCGGCGCGGCGTCTGGCAAGTTCGTCTTCGGACACCAGCATATCCAGGCTGCGCTTTTCTATATCTAAGCTTATGGTATCACCTGTTTTAAGCAGAGCTAATGGCCCACCAATATGCGCTTCAGGGGCAACATGCAAGACGCAGGCTCCATAAGACGTGCCTGACATCCGCGCATCGGAAATGCGCAGCATATCGCGGTGACCCTGATTAATCAGCGCTACCGGAATGGGCAGCATACCCCATTCGGGAAAACCTGGGCCCCCTAGAGGACCAGCGTTGCGTAAGACCAAAACATGATCCGGCGTAACCTCCAGATTTTCATCTTCAACCGCTTTTTTCATGTCGGGATAGTTATCAAAAACTAAAGCTGGTCCTTCGTGCTTGTAAAAGCGCTTGTCACAGGCAGCAGGTTTCATGACTGCGCCATCGGGGCAGAGGTTACCCCGCAAAACCGCCAGTGAACCCTCATGGTAAACAGGATTGGAAAGCGGACGAATAACATCATCATTGTAGACCTGAGCACCCTCAAGCGTTTCTCCCAGCGGAAAGCCTGATACGGTCATGGCTGAAGTCTCGAGCCTATCAGCCAGTTGTGCCATAAGTGCGCGAAGACCACCAGCATAGTAGAAATCTTCCATGAGATAGTCCGTACCTGCTGGGCGCACATTGGCAATGAGAGGTGTCGTTCGGCCTAGCGCGTCAAGATCATCCAGCGTCAGCGGAATGCCAGCGCGGCGAGCCAGGGCCAGCAGGTGAACCACAGCATTGGTTGAGCAACCTGTAGCCATAGCGACTATCGCTGCATTACGCATAGAGGCTGCAGTAACAATTTGATCGGGCGTCATATCTTCCCAGACCATTTCGACAATACGCCGACCGCAAGCGGTTGCCATACGTATGTGGTTAGCATCTGCAGCCGGAATCGAGGAAGCTCCGGGTAAGCAAAGCCCCATCGCTTCAGCGATGGCAGTCATGGTGGAAGCAGTGCCCATGGTCATGCAGTGGCCATAAGAACGGGCGATTCCCCCTTCTATGCCGAGCCATTCCTGATCGGAAATGTTGCCAGCGCGGCGCTCATCCCAGTATTTCCAGGCATCTGACCCAGAACCTAAAATGTTACCTGCGTAGTTACCACGGAGCATGGGGCCAGCAGGCAGATAAATCATAGGAACACCAGCAGAAAGCGCGCCCATGATAAGAGCAGGTGTTGTTTTGTCACAACCACCCATAAGCACCACACCGTCCAGTGGATGCGAACGGATAAGTTCTTCGGTCTCGAGCGCCAGTAAATTGCGGTAAAGCATAGAAGTAGGTTTGGTGTAAGACTCATCTACCGATAGAACGGGCAACTCCACCGGAAAGCCTCCTGCCTGATGCACACCTTTTTTGACATCGGCAGCTCGCTCTTTGAAGTGAGCATGGCAAGGGTTCAGCTCTGACCAGGTATTCAAAATGCCAATGACAGGCTTACCCGCCCAATCTTCGGGTCCAAGACCCATTTGCATAAGCCGCGATCTATGACCAAAACTGCGCAAATCATCTGGCGCAAACCAGCGACTGCTACGAAGGTCTGAGGCTGTTTTTTTGCGTTTGTCAGTCACAGCTAAACCTCTTTCTTGAAGCCAGTAAACAAAGCCATTTGGCTACTCTGGACTAGGTAAAGGATAGTTTTACTGGTTGTATCATATATGAAAGGGCTAAAAGGTTGGCTGTTAGAACTCGAGCCCCTTAAGACTATTATCCAGGCTGTTTATTTCTGCACTATTTCTATAGTTCGCATGATACGCTCTGCGCCATGAAGCAAAGGCTGTCCTTAAGGGAAAAACTGGGTTACGGCAGTGCCGACATTGGGGCGTCACTGAGCTATGTAGCGATAAACACCTGGCTGCTTTATTTTCTTATAAATGTAGTAGGGCTCGAGCCTTTATTAGCTGGCCTCGTTTTCATTCTGGGTCGTTTTGTCGACGCCGTCCTAGACCCTGCTATGGGTGTTATTTCTGACAAATTTAAACCCCACTTAGGCAGAAAACCTTTCATTGTGTGGGGAGCAGTTCCTTTTGGTCTAAGCTTTGCCCTTTTGTGGCTCAGTCCAGATGGCTCGCAGATTATCAAGTTTTTAGCCGCTCTAGCCTTCCTAACGCTTTTTTCAGTTATTTAT
>JAGQHN010000098.1 GCA_020431825.1 Trueperaceae bacterium
TTTTCAGCTTGGAGGTACTTAGTTATTCTCAATATTAATCAAACCAGGTTTTAGTTTGAAGCAAGCTCAATTTCAGCCAAAATGCCATATAGAGGACTGTCTTGAAAACTTAAATAGCTTGAAGTTGCGTACGTAGCTGTGTCTCTCATTCTTATAAGAAGAGGAACTGCTGGCTTGCCTTCTGGAGCATAGCGAGCACTCACCGTGTAGTGTCCAACAGGAATATCCCAAATACTCCCTCCCTCTACACGGCGGGTAAACGGTTCAGCTATTGACCCATCGACCAGAGGACCTTCAGGGATAAAGCTCAGCTCAATTGCATCGTAGTCAAGATCATCAATAGTTACCTCGTAGGCATAGACATACGCAAACGCGCCGTAATATCCACCTTCGGGTGTCTCACCACTGAGGCGCCACGTGAGGTTACGAATAGCTCCAGTCACCCCAGCAAAAACCACATCATTCTCAACATCCAGGGAAAACTTTAGCCGCTGTCCGTCATAATCACGTTCGATATAAGCACCTACCTGCCAGGAACTCGGGGTAATGTCGCCTAATTCAATTCGGTAATAGCCATTTGAATCACTAATACCAAAAACATTCATATTGTAATAGGCTGTGTTATCCGCAAACACTTCAACTCCAGAAAGCGGACTACCCTGGCTATCCGTGACACGGCCTTTAACCACATAGGGTTCAGGTTGGCCAAGATCTGGCGTATTCTGATCTCCAATAAGCATAAGGTGTAGTTCCAATCCTGTTTTAGGAGGTACCATACTGCCATTTAACTCTCCATAAAGATCACCGTCACCAAAGTAGTCTCCGTCACCGTTTACATCCTTCACGGCATAAATGTCATAGGGAAGGTTTTCTAAGTTTTTAAGATTAAAGGTCGCACTTAAACCAGAACCAGTAAGCTCGGCAACTACGGTCTTTGCTTCGTCACAGCCCACATCTACAACAAAACAGGCAACAACGGCTGTTCCATTGACATCCTGATCACCTGGTACAAAAACTGTGCCTGAAAAACTGTTCTCACTTGGGCCTGGAACCGGTCGATTGGTAGGCTGACCACAGGCCATGATTGACAGAGTAAGTAGAGCAAAACATATCAGCTGTTTGAAAACTTTCATTACACTTCTCCTTAAGCTTGAAAGCTATTTTCAAGCTGCAAGAAGCGTACTTAAGAGCCTGTGACTGGGCTGTGACTAAGAGCCGAGCAGGAAGGTTTTGGTACAAGACGAACTAAGGTCCTCGTATAAGGGATTTTCGCCCATAGCCTCACAAAGGTATATTTCAGGCTTTAAACACAATAACTATTTCCCTGATAATCGAGAATTTGCTACTCAGAATACTGATTCCAAACTTTTGTTTCAAAACCTTTAAAGTCTTTTGAAAATAGGGTATTTTGATGGGGATTTCTACCCAGGTTTGACTTGGGTTCAAAGACTACAGATTGCTAATTACAAGCAAGTTAAAAAAGTAGTTTAATGAAAACGGGATTCCCCGGTCCATAACCGTTTCACGCTAGCCGAAAATCCTTGATTTTCAGCTTGGAGGTACTTAGTATTTATATGCTCGAGCCGAAATATACCTTCTGGATAGAATAAGCGAAAAATACTTATTTCCAGTTATAGAACAATTTGGCGGACTTGTGTATTTTCCATACCGGCCTTTTTCTTAACTCAATTATTTATAATAACTACTGAGGCCTTAGCTAGCCTAAGTATGCTTGTTGCCTTAAAACGTTTTGAATACTATGAAAATAGAGCGAATAATCAATCCAGGAAACTTAAGGAGACTGTTCATCCCATTCCTTATCATACTTGTATTTTTCTCTGTTTTATTTTTCGCGCGAAATTTTTTTGTGAAAGATACTCAACTTAATATTGCAGAACTAAGCCTTGAAGAGCTTTCTGGAGAAAAACTAGACTTTAAAAGTTTTATTGGTAAACCCATCGTACTTAATCTTTGGGCTACCTGGTGCGCACCCTGTCGCCGGGAATTACCTATGATGGCAAATTCGGCAAAACAGAATCCCAAGGTTCACTTCGTTTTCGCAAATCAAAAAGAGTCAGCTTCGCAAGTTAGTGACTACTTAAGTGAACAAAATTTGTCTATAGAGCATGTCGTGTTTGACAAAAAGGGAGAATTAGCAAGGAAAGCTCACAGTATCGGGCTTCCAACTACTTTATTTTTTGATGCTAAGGGCACTCTTATCAAAACCAAAGTTGGCGAGATAAGTTCAGTTGAACTGTTTAATACGCTTGTAGAAATGCAACGCTAGCAAATCACTTTTCAGTTCGCAATTTAATAATATATTCTTTGGTTTTTACTCTTTGCCACATAGCCACGGCAAAAACAAACATAGCCATAAATTGTAAAAGCGCTGATAGAAAAACCAGTAGATGCAAAGTTTCATGCCCAGTCATGCGCCACCAGGGCTCAGTAATAAGTCGTAGAATCGTCCCTGAATTCAGGAGGAAAAAGGTAATGGCCTCGAGCCTTTCCTGTCTTAATCCCCCAGGTCGTGGCATCATCCAGTAAGCTACTCCCATAACGATCCCTAGAAAAAAACCGATAAAGCCCAGATGAAAATGTGTGGTTCTAAAGTACACCATAAGTTCTGGCTTTAGAACCATGAGCAGGCCCAAGAGCCCGGTCAAAACCAAGTAAATAAGTGCTGTACGTATGAGATAGGCTTCAAATCGACTCATTGTTTGAGCAAAGTTAGGAGCATGCTCATGGGACTTAAGGCTTTTACACTATGAGGCAATTGCACTGTCATATGAATCCAGGCACCTGTGGAAACCTGACGTTCATCGTTCCCTAAGGTTAGTAGGGCATCACCTTGCAGAATCTGCAAGATAGCTGCTTTACTACTGCTGTGCTCACCTAATCCTTGTCCTTGGGCAAAATGAAAAAGGCTCACCTTAATATGGTCATCCTGAAATAAGGTCTTACTCAGGATGCTTTCTGGGGCTAGAGCCGTCAAATCTGCCTGACAATGTTCAAAAAGGGTATAGGGCATTACTTGCCTCCTAGTCAGATGCCGACTTTATTGTAGAGCCTAAAGAGGGTGCAGCGTCTAAGGACTCGAGCCCCAAGCTCACAATTTTCCAAAGCTCAACACTAACAGGCACAAAAGATAGCGTCCATAAGCCATAAGCCAGACCATGTAGCCCTGCCTGATAAGGGGCGATAAAGATACTGGCCCAGAGGAATACCCCTCCTAAGTGCACTGCCAAAAGGCTAAACCAGTTGCCACCTAAACGAGCGGGCTCAACAAGAAAAGCTTTGCGAAACAAGAAGGGCAAGACGGCATAGGAAAACTGTAGTACCCAGCCATAAATCAGGGCTTGTGGTGCATTTTGCTCGATGCCTGCACCCGGAAAGCCAGGTACCCCTAAAATGATAAGGGGAGCTATCAGTACGGGTGCCAGAATCCAGATGTAGGCGCTTATGAGATGCAGCAGCCCAAGAGACCACGTTTTATTTGCAATAAGGGGTTTTATCATCAGGACGAGCAACCAGATAGTCGCGCTTAAATGTAATAAGAGTCCAGGAACCGAAAATAGATTGGATTTTGTCCAGGGTCCAAGCACCAGCCCTAGGGCACCCAAACTCATCATCCAGAAGATCAGGGTAATGGCTTTGGGCTTAGCCAGTTTGTGACCGCTCCACTGCGGGTATAAATCAAAGATTAGGCCAGCAAAAACCAGCGACATAAAGCCCCAGTTATTGGCGTGAATATGTACTTCAATAGGCACAGCAATGCCAAGGGTTACTGTCCAGCCAAGCCAGAGACCTGTTCCCACCAGAATGCCCAGGAGTAGATAGGCCAGGCCCATTAGATAAAACTTGAGGCTCGAGCCTGCTTCAAAGTTAACTGTGGTTGTTGCTAAACGACTGAGTTGTCTCATGAGCAGTAGAACAGCCGCAAAGATCAGGGTTCCACCAGCAAAAATCAAGGCCTGATTGACCAGCGGTATACCCGATAGCAAAATCAGGATGCCGGCATTTAATGTGAGCCAGATGGTCCAGTTAGTTGGAGGGCGGGGTTGTTTGTTACGGAGGGCCAGTAATAAAGGCAACATGCCAAAGGCGGCTGTGGTAAAGGCGCCTAGGGCAATAAGGTGCACGCGGAGCCAGCGCAGACCGTTAAACCAGGGGAGTAGGGTGAAGCTGGTCAAAGAGGCATCTAGTGCCAGGAGACCAGCAAGTGCAAGATACAAAAAAGACATGAGTAAAAATGGGTTCATAGGGTCATCTTTCTTAAGTCTGAAATGTGTGGACAGCAAACTGACTCAATTCGCGGGTCTCGAGCCTGAGAAAAATACTTTCAGAACAGACTGAATAAATATTTTCCAAGGGAATAAGGTAGTACTGAAGAGGAGGTTTAAATGTTGCCATCAGGAGATGACAAGGTTTACCTGTGCTTTCCTGAATTGCTGCCACATAGCCTAGCGTCTGCCCTTGTTTGGTCCGTATGAGCATACCCCGACTTAACGTATGGCTTGAGGTGCCCTGGCAGAATCTGCTGCAGGTCATAAGCCTCGAAGTTAGAGATAGCATGAACACCTCAATTAAGCAGCAGGGTGTAGTTCTTTGTATCCTAGTTGTAAAACCGTAAGTGTAATAAGCCCAGCTACAAGATGTAAAAACGCTGCTACGGTGCTTGCCAAAAGGGTTTTATTTGCAACGGGTAAGAGGTAATCAGGAATAAAGCTTAGGACTAAAACTGCTATAGAAATCTGCATGAAAAGTTTTGCTGGTTTTGCTACACGACCCTCTAAAAAAGCAAATAGGGCGGTTGCAGCTAGCACAGGAACAAGGGTGAACAAGGCAGAACGTGGAAAACTAGATAAAGGATCAAAAAGCCGGATGTCAGGCCAGATTGAAACAGCAATGGCCTGCGTTACTAAAACTATGGGTACTGTCAGGAGAATAGTGATCAAGCCAAGTGTGAGCCAGTTTCGAGTGGGAATAAGCTGAGGTTTGCGTTCGGCATGGATAAGCATAAAAACCCTTTCTGGGGTGGTAATCACCACCCCGTGAACATTAAATTTATGAGTGAGCCTTAAGGGTGTTTAAGGGAAAGTTAAAACCTAATAGAGAGCGTCCATTTACAGAAGCTAGTATCTGATAACCCTTTTACTGAGCTATAACTTTATCCATCGCTGACATATGAACTTCTAGTAGCCATACAGCAATCTGGTTATTCGCCCGGAGTTGCTCGAGTGTCAGCTCAGATAAATCGCTTCGGCAAGCCTCTGCTTCTTTGGCTTCAATATCAGCTGGTTGTAACCCGGTCATGTCCATAACGACAGGAATAGCTTGCCCTAACGTTCCCGTTTTTGTGAGGATGTTTGCCGCATAATCAATGCCCTGACATAAACTGCCCTGACTTGCTATAAGTGCGCTGCGCATTTCTTCTGTGCTCGGATCTGCGGGTAGCGCCTGGGGCAAGGGAAGCTGTGGTGTCTGCGCACTAACAAACATCAAACCAAGTACGACCATAAGCGTGCCAAAAAGTTTTTTCATGAATCTTTCCTTTCTTGCTCGTAGGTGCAGGAGCTGCGCCTAAAGCTTGACTCAGGATAGACTCGGACCCTATTGGGATTCTTCGACTTTTGTCGGTTTTCAGGAAAGTTTGGTTTTGTCTTGCAGGGCTACTTTATCTAAGATAAAAATCTGTTGCCTTTGTACCTCTATAAGTCCAGCCTCACTAAAACTGCGCAGAACTCGGTGGAGTACATCTGGTACGGTGCCTAAGCGCGCAGCGAGTTCTGCCTGAGTTGCCCAGCGCCTGCGTTCAAAAATACTATCTTCAGCGTGCTCGAGTAAGAACTTGGCAAGTCTTGCCTCCAGGGGTAGCAGAGATAAGTCTTCTACCAGATTGACGACATAAAGCAAGCGTTTTGCCAGATTACGGGTGATACCACGCATAACTTTGGGATTTGTCTCCATCAGACCCAAAACGGTTTCCCGAGGGATAAGCCAGACACTCGAGGCTTCAAGCACAATTAAGGTGGCGGGATTGGCAATGTCCAAAAAAAGACTTACTTCATTAATGGTTTCTCCCGGACCAAAGTAACGTAGTACCTGTTCACGTCCAGATTCTGTTATTTTGCTGCCCTTTAGCCAGCCGCTTTCTACCAGATAAAGCCCTTTTGACGCTTCTCCCTGAAGAAAAATAACTTGTTCCGGGATAGCATCATAATGCTGGCTATGCCGGGCCAAATAGTCCAGAGTTTCATAATCAAGCTCATTAAAAAAGGAAAGCTTGGCGAGCACCTCAGGTCTGAGAACCATAGATAACTATATCCTGCGTAGGCAGCTTAATTGGGAGCTAAGGTTAAGACCCAATCTAAAATGACCGCTGCTTCGTCATCACTGACACGTTCAGTTGGCTGAACCGGCATAGCTATCTGCGCCCATTTACCACTGCTGCCTTCTCTAAGGCTTTTTGTTAGTGTTTCATGTGCTTGCAGATCGCGGCTATAGCGCATAGAAATAGCTTCAAAAGAGGGGCCAAGCAGCGTATTTTTGAGGTCATGACAATTGGTACAGCCACGTCTAAAGCTTAGTTCCTTACCACTCAGTGTTACCGGAATTGCCAGGGCAAGCGGGCTTTCGGCGATAGCAAGCTGTTCTTTAATAGATTGGTCAGCCTGCTTAATAAAGAGGAAAGCCAGGATAATAGTACTCAGAAAAAAGAGTCCTGTTGTAAATGCAAGGAGACGGGTCATCTAGAAGTTTTTCTTTTTGAAGCTGCGCAACCCAAAATAAATAGGTAAAGCTGTCCAGAGAATAAGGGAGCCAAGGCTTATCAAAATCCCCAAATAGCTACCGAAAAAGCGCTGAAACACCGCTCCGGTGTAACCCATCAAGGCGGCGGTATCTAGCTGTAAAAGCACCAAAATGCGTGACAAATCAATGGGGTTAAAGAGGCTTAAAATAATCAGGCTTCGCTCAATGGGATAAGCCTGCATCAGAATACTAAAAAGAAGTAGTAAACCGTCATAGATCATAGTTAAGCCTAGCCAGACCGCCAGGGCTAGACCAAGGGCTTTAACGCGTTCTTCATTGACCAGTCCAATCCAGAAAGCCAGTGCTGAAAAGATAAGACTGACGAGTGTCCCAGCAACCATAAGGCTTGCAATCACTCGCCAGTCTGCACCTTGCCGCACGCCAGCAAGCAAAAAAGGGAGACCACTACCCAGCAAAAACGCTGCAACCAGGGGCAGGGCCAGACCAGCAAAATGACCCAGAAAGACACTGCTGCGCCCAATAGGCTGAGTCAAAATAAGTTCAATAAAATCCCTGGTGTAATAAAAGTAGCTTAGTCCAAGTACCAGACTAATAAGGGGAACGACCAAGAGCACAAGATTGAGTGTGCTTAGGACAGCTTGATTGGCATCACCACCAAAATACAACAGTCCAGAGGTGACAACCAAATAAAACAAAGTGTAAATAATAATCCAGCGGCTTCTTAAAAGGTCAAAAAAGCCGTATTTCATGACTTTAAGTGCCGATTTTACTGTGGAGCGGCGTTTCTTTGTAGATTGCAGACTTGCTTGATTATGCGAGAGAATCACAGGCCACGTCCTTCCATAAATTTAGCTATGGCACGCTCGAGCCTGGGTTCTCCCGTGCGCTTACGAATTTCATCCAAGCTACCTTTAAAGACTATCTTTCCCTCAAGTAAAAACAGGACTTCATCGGCCAGTTCCTCGAGTTCACTCATAACATGTGAAGTGAGAATAATTACCTTACCCCGCCGCTTTTCTTCTAAAATTTTGTCTTTTAACCGGCTACTTGCAACTGGGTCTAGACCAGCACTGGGTTCGTCTAATATAAGTACGGGTGGGTCAAATAGGAAAGTGAGTACCGCGCTGACTTTTT
Organism: Trueperaceae bacterium; assembly: GCA_020431825.1. GTDB lineage: Bacteria > Deinococcota > Deinococci > Deinococcales > Trueperaceae > JAHEBB01. The sequence continues at coordinate 7,909 of JAGQHN010000098.1, forward strand.
GCCTGGTGCCTCCAGAAAGTACCCTCAAAGGTTTGTCAAGATGCGGCGTAAGTTGAAAATAATCAATCAGGGCATGAAGTCTTGGGCTCTTTTCGTCTCTTAAATCCTGTACCCAATTGAGCAGTTCTATGGGTTTCAAATTGTCAGGAAACTGAGCTTTTTGTGGCATATAGCCAATTTTGGAGCGACTCAGTGGGTTATGAAAGGCCGTTTCGCCGTCTATTTGGATTTGCCCATCATCGGCTAGAACCAGACCTAATATACTTTTCATAAGGGTTGTTTTCCCAGAAGCGTTGGGGCCGACCACTGCTGTAATTTTGCCCTCTTCAAAGGTGGCGTTAAGTCCTTTTAAAACCTCGAGCTTGCCAAAGCTTTTACTTACTTGCTGCAGATTCACCATACTACCCTCCTCATAAGGGGTCGATCATCTTCAATAGCTTTTGGAGTAAAAATGGGCAGGATGCGCTCTGCATAGTCCATAAATTGTTCCAGAGGACTACGCATTAAAATCATAGTTTGAGGATAGTTTTCTACGGTTAAGGCAAACAGCCTGACTGGGCGATAAGGCACATCCCCAAAGCCGTTATGATCTAAATCATAGCCTTGATAACTTTCCCAGTAGTTTTCAAAAAAGGCGTTGTAGCTGCGGTTAGCATTCGTGGTGACATCAAAACTGTTGCCATAAAAATTATTGTGGTCAATGGTGACTCCCATTGAGCTGCTTAAAATACGCAGGGCATAGCCATTATGGCTAAAATCATTAAAACTAATATCGGTACGGTTAGCACCATCAACATAAATACCAACACTGTTGTCATGAAAAATATTGTTATAAAGAACGCTGTCATTTATTTCTTTTAAGAGAAGACCGTAGATGGCACTGCCCCAGTTCTCCTCAAAATGGTTTTGTGTCATTTCAATATTTTTAGAGTACATGACAGCTACACCTGCACCATTGGCAAGAAACTGGTTGTTGCGAAAAATGTTGTTGTTTGAATACATGAAATGAAGGCCGTAACGCAAGTTTTTTTCACTTATATTGTTTTCAATCAGACTATCTTTAACAAACTCAAGATAAACTCCGTCTCTTTGCCCAGTTAGAAAATTATCTTTTACCAGGATGTCAGCGCAGTCCCAAAGATGTACCGCATTACCCGAAAAGGCCTCGGCTGTGGCGTGAGCTCTGACAATGTTATTAAGCACCTGGCAATGACTGGTTTTACCCAGGTAAATAGCAAAAAAGTTATCTAAAAGCGTGTTGTTTTCAATCAGGCACTTTTCAACTTCTAGCGTTTTGATAGCTGCCTGATCTGCGGTATGGCTAATACCTGCATTTTGCAGAGTAAAACCCCTAATAGTAACGTTATCCGCGGTAATGGTAAGGATTTCCACCTCGCCTTTACCATCCAGAATGGGGTTGTCTATACCTTCAAGGGTCAGTGGTTTATCAACAACAATATTGCCTTCGGCAAAGCTGCCACCCTTAACCAGGATTTTGTCATAAGGCTGAGCAATGGCAATGGCTTCTTTAAGGCTAGTAAAGGTACAGGTTGAGCAGACCTCAAGAGTGTTCTGTCCCCATGACCAGGCGGTAACCGTAACTAAGATAAGTCCAAGTAACCGTTTCATGCGAACTTTGCCTCCTTCACGACCCTGGCTAGGTCTGCATAGCTTAGTTTTTGACCGCTGTACTCGGTCTCAGCGGCGTCAAGGGCAGTTTCACTGGCAAACGCCGTTAGTCCCACAATCATGGGGCTGCGCAAAACGGTGCTTTGTAAATAAAAAGCATCTTGAGCTGCTATAAAGTTCTCGGGCATATGAAAATCGGTAACCCAGCGACTTTGTATTTTTGCTTCATCCAAAAACCTCAGCCCATAGCCAATCATGCATTCAACCGAATCAAACTTGTGCACCTTGCCAGTTTTACTGATGATTTCAGCACCATAGCGGGGGTCACTTGTCATCATCTGGCAGTATTCACAGCTATCTTCACTGTAACGAATCGCTTCAGGACCACGTGGAGCGCAAGCAGCCAGACCGCAAAAAGGGCTAAGGGCCAAGAGTTTGAGTAGCTCGCGGCGAGAAAGGGACCTGGTCATTAGACTCACCTTAAGCCAGTATCGGAGACTTAGACCTGTTGCTATTAACTGCTGCTTTTGCGTTTCGCCAGTAGGTTAGTAACAGAGCTAAGGCCCCAAGAGCAAGACCTGCAATAAGAATGTAGAAGGCTATGCCAGGGTAAGAAAGAATATAAAAATTCATAAACTGGCTTGTGCCAATCATGGGAGGGGTGTAGCCTTCTATATCAATAATGGCCATAGGGTCAACGGTGTGACCAAAGGCATAAAGCCAGCGGTAAAAATCAATCAGCGCAACAATGCCAAAGATAAAAAAGCCGCTTAGCCAGGCAAGTAAGCTTAGTTTTGTTCCTCGAATGACCACATATAAACCCCAGAGTGAAATTACTACAATAGCTGCGGGTAAAATTTTAAATTCAATAAACTCTGCCGTGTTTAACTGCATAAAGCCAACATAGTGATTAAGCCCGTTGATCAGGTCAACCTTGCCTCCAAGCTTATAGGACCAAATGCTCATTGCCAGGCCCTCAGGATATTGGGGGGCTTCAAAATAATAGTGCCAGAGCGGAAAAAAGAAGCTGCCTAATATGCCTATTGAGGCGACTAAAACGATGATGCGAATGGGCCAACTGAGCAGTGTGCGTGCGGCTTTCATGATTAACCTGCTTTCTTGCTGTTTGCTTACCTCTTAAGCCTTAAGCCAGAGCTTAAGAGGTAGCAGAAATAACTGTGTAAAGCTTGCCAAAAAACTCTAGTTGCCCAAACTCCAACTTAGCTCTATGTCCGAATCAGCTGGGGAGACGCGGATATAGCCTTGCATTTCCTGGTGAAGTGCCGAGCAAAAGTCAGTGCAGTAGAAGGGGAAGACACCAACGTCTTGAGGTGTCCATTTAACGGTCAGCGTTTGACCAGGCATAATCAGTACATTGGCCTCATTCATGCCATAAGTGGCAAAACCGTGAGGAATATCCCAGTCTTGCTCGAGGTTAGTTACATGAAAGTAAACCGTATCACCAAGCTTGACGCCTTCAATGTTGTCAGGAGCAAAGTGAGACCGAATAGCAGTCATATAAACATGCACATCATTACCTTCACGTTCAACTTTGACATCGGCTTCTTTTTTGGTTGCAAAAGGATGCTGATTTTCCTCTAAAGGATAAATTCTAAGCTGATTTTCCATAACAAGTTCTGCTGGTATAGCTTGTGCATAGTGGGGTTCACCCATGGTCGGAAAGTCAGAGAGCATTTGCATTTTGTCGCCACTAATGTCATAAAGTTGAGCTGATTGGACCAGTTCTGGCCCAGTAGGCAAATAGCGATCTTTGGTAATTTTATTTAGTGCTACTACAAATTTGTCGTAGGGTTTCATGGTGTCACCACCAGGAATCATCAGGTGACCAATCGAGTAAAAAGTAGGTACACGGTCAACGACCTCAAAGCTTTTTAAACTCCACTTGATGATTTCTGAGCTTAAAAAGCAAGAAGTATAAACAAAGCCTTTGGTATCAAATTCATTATGTAAAGGCCCTAAGCAGGCTTTCTCTACTTGCCCAGCAATAATGGTATCGAAGTTTAAGATAGGAATACCATAGGAATCGCCGGTGAAATCCTGTGTATCAATGGCTTTTAGCATATTGCTAAAGGAATGTATCGCCAGCGTTGCAGAAAGCTTACCCCCAGGAACTATATATTCACCGGTTGGGTCAACATCGACCCCGTGTGGAGATTTTGGAGTAGGTAAGAAATAAACCAAACCATCACAATTAGCAGGATCAAGCAGGGTAACACTGTCACGCATTTCGTTAATCGCTATGCCGGTTGCGTCATCCATATGGTTATCGGCATAATTTGCTGCAATCGTCTCAGCTTTACCATCGGCAACGCACTTCTCGGCTGTCTTCCAGTTAATGGCAGCGACAAAGTCTTTATCATTTTGGGAAGCGTTAACTTCTAAGAGCGTATGTGCTTCTTCTGTATTGTAGGCAGTAAAAAAGCACCATCCGTGACTTGGCCCTTTACCACAATGGGCAAGATCATAGTCAAAACCTGGCATCAAAATTTGGAAAGCAATGCTTAAATCGCCGTCTTCCGGATCAACCTTAACAAATGTCAAGGTGCCTTTGAAATTACTTTTATAGTCAGCAATGGGCATGTCTTTTTGTGGTATTGGGACACTAAAGCGCGTACCTGCTACTACATACTCAGTATTCATCGTAGTAAAAGGTGAAGAGTGGTTACCGCCTGCGTTCGGAATCTCAATAATGTCATGTGTTTCAAACGTCTTTAGATCGATACGGGCAATGCGAGGTGTATTATTCCCATTAATAAATATCCAGCGACCATCAAGAGCGCCGTCTGTTTGCGAGAGTTCTGGATGGTGGCTATCATCCCAAGGTATAAAACCTTGAGAAGTCATGAGCATAGGTTTTGTTTCTTCGCTATAACCATAGCCGTTTTCAGTCCATTGTGAGAAAACAGGTATAGTGCGCAAAGTTCTACCTGAAGGAAGTCCCACCACGCTTATTTGCCCATTAAATCCACCAGAAAAGAATCCATAGAACTGATCGTACTCACCAGGAGCGACGTAAACCTGCTCGGCCGCATTATTAGCCAGCCGATTTTCTGTTTTTTGTGCCTGTACAGTTATTGCTACTAAGGCAATAAGTGCCAGAACGAAACCTAAAAGTCCTAACCGTTTTTTCATCTTAACCTCCGTTAAAATTGCCTATGTTTACTCTGCGTCATTGCTGCGGAAAAACTCGAGTATGCTTCTAGCTTGTTCTTCAGTCATATTTTGATTGGCCATAGGTGTCATAAATTCAGCAAAGAGTTCATACGCCGTGTCGTCCTCTTGAATCATCACATCAGGGTTTATAATCATGTTCATAATCCACTCGGGTGACCGGCGCTCGGTAACGCCTAACAAGGCTGGGCCGATATAGCGTTCTTCAATTTTGTGACAAGCAGTGCAGTATTGTTCAAAGCTAGCTTTTCCAGCTTCAGCAAGGGCAGGATCTAATTCAGCGAGTTCCACCTCGCTTATCGGGCCAACTCCTTTGGGAAGCCCTGAGTTATCTTGGGCCAGACCATTTAAGCCCACAAATAGGAGCAGGCCAAACAGAAATCCTAGAACCAGTGCGTGCATTTTCATATAACTTCTCCGTTCATAAAACTTGTAAACTCAGATAATTTTGTCGTATTTTTTACCATGTAATTTTTTCCGTACTTAAATCCTCCTAATTTCTTTAAACTTGGACATTTATGTCGTAGTTAAGCTTGCTAAAGTTTAAGCTACCGATCATAGCTATCCGATAGTTAGACCTCTGACAAATCTGTCGGAAAAATTCCTACAAATTAACTAAATCCCATGAGGAATACAAAAATTAGACCATAGAATAATTCAAGCATGCCGATTTGTTTTGCCTGTAAAGGCCTGCGATATTTAGATTGTCCCCAAAGGGTGCGAAACATCAATAAAGCAAAGAAAATAACCACAGTTATGCCTATTTGTTTCAAGAAAAACAAACATATAGTGACCATGACTGCTGTGCTTGCAGCTACTATACTTGGCCAATGCAAGACCGCCTTTGATCTTTCAAGCCTTAGCCTGGTACGAACATAAAGTATTGCACCTAGATTGCGCAATAGAACCAAGAGGCCTATTAGCAGCGCATCCGAAGATGAGTATTCGCCCATAAGGAGAATACAAGTGACTATTCCTGCCATGGCACTGACACCTGCGAGCTCTGGTAATAATGCTTTAGCTTTGTTTTGTAATTTTGCATTAAATTGATAGGCAGCTAACACCATCATTGGGCCTAGGACATATACGTACCTATAACTGGAACTGCTTAGTAAGCTTAAGCTAAAGAAACTCAGTGCCAGAAATCCATAGACATAACTAAAGCGTTTGACCCAAACCGTTCGAGCAAAACGCTTCTTTCGCCTAAGATCCGCTAAATAAAGGGCTAATGGATGCTGAGTAAAAAGACCAGCCAGGGCAGATATAGTCAGCAAAAACCCAGATAGGCTTGGAGCAAGAAATAAGCCAAGCAGCGAAGGCTCGAGCCAAAAACTCCATATTCCATGTTCAGTAGGTACGAGAAGTGCTCTGTAGTTAAGCTTTGGCAACTGCTTTTTCATAATCGTTTTAAGTACGGATAACTTAACTAAGATAAAGTTATCCGAGTATAATAGGCTTCAATGACTAAATTTCAGGTGTAAATGTCCTGAAAAATCAATGGTTAGGATTGAAAAGATGCTCAGAACTCTATTAAAACGCGAAGAAAGTTACGCTATTCACGCACTTATCAATATTATCGAAAATCCTGGTACCAATGCAGCCGAGATAGCTGAGCGTCTTTCTATGCCTCCAGCTTTTGTGGCAAAAGTTTTAAGAAAGTTAGTTAAAGCCAATTACATTGATAGTAAAATGGGGCGTAGTGGCGGTGTCAATATAGCCGTAGATCCTAAAACAATTAGTTTACTAAATGTTATTGAAACCATATCTGGTCCATTTGTTATGGATACATGTCAGGTCAAAAAACAATGTGCAACGCAAGAACGCAAAGGGCATTGTCGCCTAAAACGAGCATGGTTAGAGGCTAGTTTAGACATCAGAAAATCACTTGAGAGTGTTTGTATAGCTGATTTAAGTGACCAGCCTAAGCATCAATACAGAAATGAGCTCCCACCATCCCCAGTGCAAAACTAGAGGACAAACGCAGCCAATAAATTAAGAGTTAAGCATTAAACCACGGGAGGCAGAAATGTAAAGATCTAAATGTATTTTTTCTTCTATCAAAAAGCTTAAATGATGTCATTATCGCCGTTGTTAAAGGGTACGCACTAACGAGCGGTTTAAATTTTTTCTTTATAATCACACTCTGGTTCAACCATTACTAAAATACATTACGGCTTTACTAAACAATACCAACAGCCAGCTGTATCCAGATAAGCAGGAGCGCCGCTAGTACAGTTACACCAACAAGTGCACGCTGACGCACAGAAGTTGCCGTTCTAGTAAAGGCTAGATAACTTGGGCCAGCACCAAATATAAGAGTGGCTGCGACAACAAAGTCAGCTATCCCCCAGGAGATAGCGTCACTTAATTGGATTGCAATCAAAGGAATCAGCAATATAGAAGCCGTAATCACTACGAGGCGAATTAGAGTGTTTCTATTTATTAACATATGGGTCACCTTTTCTCTAATAATGCCTGCAGAGGTATCAAGAAATAGCCAAAGGGCACAGTTTAGTAGACTTTGATCTTTTTCTGCACAGTCGCGCAGAAGGTCTGAAAATGTTTGCTCCATACTTTCAGCGAAGTGGTCATAGAAGGGCTTAGGATAAAAGTAGAGCAGGCGTTTATAGCAGCTAAGGTATCTGTTAAAGGGTTGATCAGCCATAAGCCAATGGTTTAGTCAATAGCCGCTTCTGTCCAGCAAGCACGACGACTTCATGATAGCGTTCCAGTTCCGCACTTAGACTTTCTTGTCCTAAACCGGTAATTTCGTAATATATTCGCCTCTCGTCATCCAGATCTGGATCAATTTTCTTTTGACTTTCCTTTATAAGTCCTGCCTTCATCATGCGATTTAAGGAGCCATAGAGTGTACCGGGTCCCATACTGACTTTTCCTTTGGAATCCGTTTCGACTTGTTTCATAATGCCATAACCATGGCAGGCTTCTTTTGCAAGAGCAAAAAGGATATAGAGCACAGCTGGGGTGAGAGGTTTAGAATTTGTCTCCTTAGACATAGTTCTATACTATATCCGTTACGGATATATATCAACCTACATCGGTCAAAAAAAGGCGTCATAAAGGTAAATTCCTGCTAGCTTGCCTCTGCTAGTCAAACAGGCTCTATTCGCCGTTACGTATAGGTTTGCTCCAAAATTACAATAGCCTGTTCAAAGTGAAGGGTTTCGTTAAAACCTCGCCTACATGCAAATTCCCTGATACTTGAAAGTTCAGAACCAAACACCTCTGCCCTATTCAATTCCAGATACCTCAAAATACTGGTTTGGGCTATACGCGAAGACCAGCCTAGCTTTTCAATTTGTCCTGCCACAACCTGGTTTGCCTTGGTCAGAATTTCTTCTTGCAACAAGGCTTTTTCTTTAGCACTTAGTGACTCCCAGACCTCCTGGGAGCGTAAACGTAAAGCCAGATCAAAAGCTGTGCTTATTTCATCAACCAGATGAATAACCTTTTCCTGAGTATCATCCTCAGGCACTTCAAAGATTTCCTCTTCATAATCTTTTTTCAGCAAATGGTGTAGTAAAGCCGCAGGGTTTTCAATTTGTACACCTGACTTTGCTTCTTGCATAATTTGCCTTGTTTTCGCCAGACTGCGTTCAACATGAGGTCTACCATAGGATTTTATTGCGTCATGTGGGTTATGGAAACCAAGCCGCTTCATTTCCAGGATGAGGGCACGCTCCGCATCTGGCAGGGTTTCCTGAACTTCAATTTCAGAATGGATATGAAAGCGCAGCATTACTACCGGGCGGCCTACTTTTTCAACCTGAACCTTTAAGCCAAGCTTTGTTTCATTTAACTGCGTAATCAAGGTATCTAACTGCCTACGAAAGGCACTAAACTCAGCATATTTCGATTCAAGGTTAAGGCGCTTTTTAAATTCCTCAACCTCAAATTCAAGCACTGTTCGCTTACCAGAATGTGACTCAAACCAGAGGATCTGGAAAAGCTTAAACACATACTGGGAATTTACCTCATAAAGTACTTGCTGGGGGAAGGAATTAAAATGACTCTTGAGCTGCAATAAAAATGGTTTTAGATTTTCATGCAAGCGAATTTTAATGGCGCTGTATTTGCGTGGGTGGTTTTTTGCTGGAATATAACGCGACTCAGAAGCCCACTGAAACGCTACCCAGCCATTATCATCATCACCAAGAAGAATTGTTTGGTTTAAAAGCTCGAGTGCGGCCCGTTTTGCTTCCCGGTAAACAGATTTCTGGCTAACCTGCAAAATCTCCTGCATTTCAGCCAGAGGTATTTCAACTGTTTCAAAGTGTTCCTGATCCATTCGCAAATTAGCAACTACCGAATAGATAAGTCTTAGTCCACCAAGCGAAAGGCTCTCCTGTGACATTGCCAAACTATTCGCCTGAGTAATGCGCTTTGAGGCCACCATCAGAGCTTAACAAGCCTGACCCTTAAAGCGCAAGTTCTCTCGTCCAGAACAGTATTTTTAAGACTACCGCCTAATTTTACATGATTACCGCTTTCGCTATCAGCTAATACCGCGCTTTTTTACATACAGTACCGCCTAAACTTACAGGTTCAACCGCCTAAACTAGCAGTTTATACCGCCTAAACTTACAGGTTTGCTTTCAGAAATGCTGTTCTGGACGACATTTCTCCCATGCCTAAATATAAATGTATAAAGAAACTTGTTAAAATTCAAACATGATGATGATTTGGCTAAAGCCATTCAAGATGTAAGTTTTAGCGGTATAGATGTAAGTTTTAGCGGTAACTAAGGGGTAAACCTGTAAGTTTTGCGGTAATTTTTGTGATCTATCTCACACCCAAACCTGCTAAAAACAAAAATCAAGGCCCAGTACCGCCTAAACTTACAGGTTCAACCGCCTAAACTAGCAGTTTATACCGCCTAAACTTACAGGTTCGCTAACTCAACACTAATTTTAGGGAAGTCTGCCGCTAATTCTTACAGATTACAAGGTGCTTGCTTTTACGTATGCGGAGTCCGGGAAGCACTTAATAAACCTTATTAAGTACAACCAAGCTAACAAAGTCGTTTAATGAAAATAGGATTCCCCGGTCCATAACCGCTTCACGCTAGCTGAAAATCAAGGATTTTCGACTAGGAGGTACTTAGAAGATTTCCGAAGATCGCTTCCTAATGTTTCTAGCTTAGTCGGTCAACCGCTCTTCCAACACATCTACGACAATATCACTCATATCCCTCTTCTCTCTAAGCGCTTGCATTTTTAACCTGTCTCTTAATTCTTCGGGAACAAAGATATTGAGCTGAATCCATTTGTTCCTTTTGGACTCCTGTTTAGCAGGTCTCCCCCGTTTGCTTTCTGTGTCACTTGGCCTAGTACCACTTTGCTCGGCATTTTTTAAAACATCAGTAAGTTTAGGTCTCTGCTTAGCCATGTAACTCAGTCCAGACCCTTAGGTATTCAAAGATATAGGTTGGTGTCGTCCCAAAGCTCTGCTCATAGCGGGTTAAGTCTCTTACCCTAGTCTCTAGTACCGGATAACTCTCAAGAGCCGCTAACGCCTCCTGAGCTAAACGTTTGCGGGTATCAAAGCGGTTGAGTAAAATAACAATCTCTACCTCTTTAACCGCTTGTATATCCCTGAGCAGTAAAAGACTGGGCATCATTCTGTCTATGTCTGCGTAATTTTGTGAAAGCGGGCAGGAGATTTTCTGCAAAGCGTCCAAAGTCGGAGCGAAGCGACGCTGAAAAGATTATGACGTAGTAGGAGGGGTGGGTGTCAAGGATCTTTTGGTTTTTCGAAGACTTTCACCCTTGAGTTCAAGCCTGTAACTGTTATGAACAATGCGATCAAGAATGGCATCTGCTAAGGTTGGATCACTGAGATAGTCGTACCAAAGCTCAACAGGAAGCTGACTGGCAATGAGGGTAGAGGATTTGTTGTATCGATCATCCAGCAACTCAAGTAATAAGCGCCTGGGTTCAGAAGCTAAAGGCTCTAAACCCCAGTCATCTAAAATCAGCAGATCTGTTTTAGCCAGCCTGGTTAAGGTTCTAAAATATCTACCATCTGCTTTCATCAGGCTAAGTTCCTGTAGAAGTCGACTGGTTTGAGCATAAAAAGCGGAGTAGCCTAGCCTGCAAGCCTGATGAGCTAAAGCACAGGCTAAGTAGGTTTTGCCAACGCCAGTCGGTCCACTAATGACAAGATTGTGGTGTTCTCGTAGATAATCCCCTGTACTTAAACTCCTAAATAGCGCTTTATCTAAATTTCTGGGATGTTTGTAATCAATATCTTCAAGGGTGGCATGTTGTTTGAGTTTGGCATTCCTTAACCTTCTGGCAAATCGACGATTGTCTCGGTAGACGAATTCCCGATCAACAAGCAAAGCCAGTCGCTCTTCAAAACGCAGCTCTTCCAGAGTATTAAGTTCGAGTTGTTCCTGAAAGGCCATAGCCATGCCCTCGAGTTGCATGCTGCGAAGTTTGTCTAAAGTCGGATGATTCAACATAGTTTCTCCATGATCAATTTTGCTCATTAGATGCCTGGTAATAACTTGCGCCACGTAGATTGGCGTGGAGTTTTTGTGTATTTGCTGAACGCTCTTCAGATACTAGGGCTAAGGGCTCTTTATCTAGCTGATGTTGCAGGATGGATTTGATGCTCTGGTAACTAAAGGATCTGAGAACACAGGCTCTTTTGCAAGCGGCTTCAAGCCTGCCATCCCCATAGACTTTCCCAAGACGCATGATGCCCAGGCAAGACCGGTAGCCATGTTGGGGATGAGGTCTGGTTTCTAAAATGGTTTGGACAAGCAAAGCTGTAGATTCACCAACTTTGTCTGCCCAACTGATAAACCTCCCGGGTGTCCACTCAAGGTATGCTTGATGGGCTTTGGGCATGTGTTCAGTGATGGTGGTGTGCTTACCTTTACTGAACAAACTTGCCACCCTAGTATGCGAAGCAATGCGTCTATGCTGGTGATAAATCTCCACCGTCGTTTGGGTAAATCTGATTTCTACTTGCTTTTTAGCAAACTGATAAGGCACTGAGTAGTAATGCCCTTCAAGTTCTATATGATAATCAATGTTGACAGTAGCCTTCTTCCAACTGGCAAGGTGATAAGCCTGAACAGGAAGAGGGCGCAGAGCTGGCTTTTCCAGTTCTTCAAATACCTGCTTTCTACTTTTCGCCAGTTTTTGCATAGGTCTATCATTCAAAGCCAAGAGCAGTTCTTTCACTGCCTGATTTGCTTCCCGAATTGAGAAAAATAGCCTATCTCTCAGGGGAGCAAGAATGTGGCGTTCCACGATTTGAACACTCACTTCCACTTTGGCTTTATCTTTGGGTTTACGGACTCTGGCAGGTAAAACGGCGACGCCATAATGCTCTGCTAACTCAGCATAGGCAAGGTTGAGTTCTGGTTCGTAATAGCAAGGATGATTAACGCCTGCCTTGAGGTTATCTGGAATCACCAAGACAGGCACACCCCCAAAGAACTCAAAGGCTCTGACATGACTGCTTAGCCAATCAGGAAGCTTTTGACTGGCAGTAACTTCGGCGAAGGTGTAATTGCTTGCTCCTAGTGTGGCAACAAATACTTGTGCCTCACTGATTTCTCCTGTTTCTTGATTCGTAATAGCAATCGTCATCCCAGCGTAGTCAACAAACAGTTTTTCCCCCGCTTTATGATCCTGGCGCATAACCACATCCAGGCCCGCTTTCCATTCCTTATACAGCACGGTGAAAAAGCTATATTCGTAGCCTTCAGGATGTTCTGCCTTATATTCCTGCCATAGCAAAAACA
>JAGQHN010000099.1 GCA_020431825.1 Trueperaceae bacterium
CATTCCACCAAAGTACTCAGTATCAGAAGTGATGGGGTATCTGAAAGGAAAGATAGCTATCCGACTGTTTGAGCGCTATAAGGATCTAGGAAAACGATATTGGGGACGACATCTGTGGAGTAGGGGATACTGCGTAAGTACCGTGGGAATAGATGAAGAGCAAATCAGGAAGTATGTGAAATGGCAAGAAGCGAAGGAAAAGCAGCTTGAAAAAGGAAGTCTATTCAGTTAAGTAGAAACTAGCAGAACAAGCCACCTTCTAGGGGCTTAAGAGCAAGCCACCACCTTTGGTGGTGGTTCTTTGACTCACCGTTATGCCAAACCCTTGCAATTGGCAAAAGGGGCCATTGACGAGGGTAAATTGGGTGAGCTTATTTTTGCTTCCTGGCGCTTTGGGGGCGAGGGCAGAAGCAACCATCCGCATGCCAACCTTATTGAGGCACAGTGTCATGCCTTTGATCAGCTCGAGTCTCTCTGTGGCCCTATTGGCTCTGTCATGGCAGAAATGACCGATAAAACGGGCAAAGGTTACTCCAGCCTAGTAATCTCGCTCAAATTTCAAAATGGTGCTGTAGGTAGCCTTATTGGAACATATGATTCGTCATATAGTTACTCGGACACCCATCGACTCGAGCTGAATGGGACAGCTGGGCGCATAGTTGTAGAGGATACGGTAAAGCGTTTTAGCTTCCAGCGCGCTGGACAAGAAACAGCTGAAGTCTGGCAGGCAGGCTACTTTAATGATAGTGACCGTGAGTTTCACCATACGTTTGACCGTCATATGGATGAGATTTTAATGCGTATCAAGCTGGAAGCGAACCCCCTATTCATGCTAGAGCGGGTCAGCGTGCCTTAAACCTGGCGTATGCTGCCATTGAATCTTTTGAAACGGGCCGCCGTGTTAGCGTCACTGCATAAGCGAGCCTTTTAGTTAATACATCGAAATTTGAGTGAAGTATAGAGGTAACTATGACCTGTGGACAAATCAAGCCTGTTTCCCAGCAGGCTGTGAAAATAGATGACAATTTCTGGTCACCCAAGCTTGGGACCTGGCACCAGGTGACAATTTTTGACAGTTTTGACAAGTTTGAAAAGGTCGGTGCCTTTGCTAATTTTGATAAAGTTGCTCACCGTCAGGCAGCTGAGCATATTGGTGATCCGTGGTGGGATGGTCTAGTTTATGAAATGATTACCGCAGCAGCGGATTTTCTGGCGTTTAGACCAAATTTTGCTTTGGAAAAACGTGTCGATAGCTATATTGAGCGAATTGCGGCAGCAGCAGCAGCTGACCCAGAGGGGTATATAAATACGGCGGTTACTTTATCTGATATTGGTTATCGTTGGACGAATCCTGCGCACCCAGATGATACGCGTAATGATCGATTCCCTCATACCATCTATAACGCAGGTTGTCTGGTTGAGGCAGGGGTTCATTATTATCTTGCGACAGGAAGACGCACCTCTTAGAGATTGCTACTCGAGTTGCCAATTATATGGCTGCTATCATGGGTCCACCTCCAAAAATGAACTATGTGCCGGGCCATAGTTTGCCTGAGTTAGCTCTGCTCGAGCTTTACTGCCTTTACCAGGAACAACCTTCATTGGCAGAGAAGTTAGGAGTGTCGGTTCAACCACGACACTATTTAGACCTTGCCAAATTCTGGATTGATTACCGGGGCAATCACCAGGATCGGGAAACGACCGGGAGCTATAATCAGGATGATAAACCTGTTCTAGAGCAGACAAAGATCGTAGGTCATTCGGTGCGTGCAGGACTATTAGCTTCGGGTGTTGCTGCGCTTGCGGCGGTGACTGAGCGGTCTGACTATAGCGAAGCGATGCAACGCTGGTGGAGTAATATGGTTGAAGCCCGAATGTATCTTACAGGTGGTTTAGGAGCTATAGCCAGCTATGAAGGGTTTGGTGATGATTTTGAACTTCCAAATACTGGTTACGCTGAAACCTGTGCAGCGGTCGCGGAGGCTTTTTTAGCGCTCAGATGAACTATTTGACTGGTCAGGCAAGCTATATGGATGTCGTAGAGCGAGAGCTATATAACGGGGCGCTCAGCGGGGTATCTCTGGCGGGAGAACAGTATTTTTATACCAATCATCTTTCTACGGAAGCTGAGCATCGGCGCAGAGATTGGTGTGGTATTGGTACTAAGCACAAAGGTACGCCCTGTTGCCCACCGATGTTTTTAAAACTTCAGGGAGCACTGCCTTCGTTCATTTATGCAACGCGACAGAAAGAGCTGTTTGTCAATCTTTATATAGGCAGCGAGGTAAGTATCAACCTTGATGATAGTCCGCTGACCATAAAACAAACAACAGCTTACCCCTGGGAGGGGACTGTCAAGCTGGAGCTCAGACTTCCTGAGCCAGCGAACTTTGCGCTAAAGTTTCGTGTGCCCGGTTGGGCTCGAGCTTTTACCATTAACATAAACGGTGAGCCTAGTTTAGATTTTAATCTTATTGCTGGTTACGCACACCTTGAAAGGTTATGGCAATCAGGGGATACCATTGAAATTCAAATGCCTATGCCTGTTGAAAGAGTGAAAGCCGATTCTAGGGTCAAGGCAAATCAGGGACGTGTTGCTCTAATGCGAGGGCCTATCGTTTATTGTTTCGAGGGACTTGATAATAAGGGGCACAGTAAAAATCTGATACTTTTAGATACGGAAACACAGGCGAGTTTTAAAGCTGACTTGTTGCGAGGAATCGTGGTTATACAGGGTAAAGCCCAGTGTAGTGATGAGATTAACGGTAAAGCGGGTGAAACGCTGACCTGTACGGCTATTCCCTTTTTTGCCAATAACAACCGTGAACCTACAACGATGGATGTTTGGGTTTTGGATACCCCTGGTTCCTAGTGGATGGTTAACTGTTGCCGACAAGACTGGGTAGGCTTAGTTGACTTACCCAGATTTTAAGAATAATGTTTAGCGAAATTTTTTTCTTACCGACTTTTCCACTTTTCCCAAATTTTAGAATCGTAGAGTAGCTTAATAAATAGACCACCAACGACGGCTCTGGCCTGAAAACCACTTTGTAAGCCTGATTCAGTGTCATACCAGTCAGTTAAGGGAACACGACTCTGACTCTCGTTTAACCAGTTCTGCAAAGGTTCCAAAAAAGCTCTGAAAACATCTTCATTCTGACTTAGCGAAGCACTCCAGACAATCCAATCGAGTTTGGTGTAACTGCTACGACTATCCAGGGGTAAACCGTATTTTGCCTGCCGAGTCTGATAGTGGGCTAACTCTTTTTGCGCAAGCTCATCAGGAAAAAGCTCGAGCCCTAAAAGCTTATCCCAGACCAGATTGTATTTTTGGCTCCAGGTATTGGCTTTATCAAAAGCTAAGCGGTAATGGTCACCATCATTGGCCATGTCCTGCTACTGTTTTGTCATGTGCTGGACTTGAGCTCGGATTTCTTGCGCCTTTTGCGTTTCGCCTATTGCATCGCAGAGTTGGGCATAGGCAGCGATTCCTAAAAGTGCTTTAAGCGAGAGGTTAACGTTATGGGCCATGTGTCCGGCAAAGTCATCCGTACAAAGTTGATTTTCAGGGTCAAGTCCTTTCGCTAAGAGATAGTCAGCCCAGTTGCTTAAGATTTGCCAGTAGCGCTCAAGGAAGCTTTGGTCGCTTTTTGCTTTATAAAGAGCAGCAACCAGTATGAGCATATTGCCACACTCTTCAACCGGCATCTGGTCAATTTCTGAGTTTTCACCACCCCCATAAAACTGACCATTGGCAATTGGATAGCGGCCTATATCATGAGGGGCAAAGGGGAATGGCCAGCGCCCAGAACGGACATAGTCAAGAATAGGAGTGACTTGCGCCTTGAGTAAATCCGGGTTAAACAGCAAGAAGAAAGGACTCGAGGGATAAGTAATATCAACTGTGCCCATACAGCCATTGCTGTAGTTTTCTTTAGAGAAAAAAAGGGCTTCTCCATCACCATCAACAACTAATTTGTGCGCGGCAATACACTGCCTAAATGCAAGCGAACCTAGTGAGACGTAGACGTTACCACCAGCAGTTTTTAGGTCTTGCGTAAGTTCTTCATCATAAGCTTCACAGGTTTCCTTAATGTCTTTATAGTCGTTTATGGCAAGCCTTATGAGACTGGCAGCATTGGCACCGTCTTTTCGCCAATAGGGTTTAAGTTTGCGCTGAAAATACTCAATAGAATAATAGTCGTCATAGGCAAGCAAAAACGCTTTGGCCTGGGGCGTTTCTGAAACATTGCCAACTTCAATCAGCCAGGCGGCCACCGGTGCACCCGGACGGTTTCCGGGTTGTTTGGGCATATCGGTATCATCTTGATCTAAAAGATCGCCGGTTTTGGCGAAGTGGGTTTGTGCTGCTAAGCTCGAGGCAAAAACCGAGCTTGTTCCAGCAGTTTCTAGGGGCGTTGCATAAAGATAACCCCATTCAATGCGCAGGTCATCGCCGGAGCGTTTGAGCATCGCTTGGTCCTTAGAGCCCATCCAGAGTACTTCCTGACCAGCTATGCGGTGCCGACCCCAAACAACCTCTTGCATCGGGTGATCTACACAAAGAGCAGGACTTATGTCTAGATAGAGTTGCACCTTATGGCTCTGCTGATCTGTGCTACTTAGAGAAAAATCAAGGTAACTTACTGGTCGTGACATGAGCTCAAGATTGTGGGGGAGAAGGGGCGTTAAGAAGGTTAGCTCTAGCCTGACCCCGGCTGCTTCAAAGGTGTAAATCGTCCTTGTAGGTAAAACCTGCAAATCTATTTGCTCCATGTTGGGAACATTGAGTTCAAAGTGATTGGGTTTGCTTCCCATGAATCTGTATGCTTGTCCATCAATGGCGATCAGACCACTTAGCGCCTGAACTTTGCCGGTCCAGTGTTTGGTCGGCTGGTCAGTTAAGGTATCGGCCATTGACCAGATGCTTAAGTAGGGATCATTGACAATCAGGGGTACAGCAGGTGGGCGAAGCTTGTTTCTTTGCACATTGTCTCCTTGAAAAAGTAAACCTCGAGCTTAGTCAAATGAAGAGCAAGAGAAAGCGTTTTCTCTTGCTTTATCGTATCGAAATTGGGAAGTCTTATAGCAGATATCATCTGGTTAACTATAAGGTATTTATGATAAAGGGTGTTCTGAATGATAAATCTAATTATGATCAGATAGCTTTTATCATTTAGAGAGCATAGTAATAGGCTAGTAGGTCTGAAACCAGACTGCCATTTCCCCTTCCCCTCTATGCGACCAGGCATAATAGGGAATAAGAGTAATATCCTTACCTTTAATAAGCATCAGACCATCAAGAAAGTCAGGGTCGAACTCGGCACTTAATGACTCTTCTTTTGAAACCCTTATCGTTTGGATCTGACCGTTGTTATCGACAGCTTCAGCACAGTAAACAACAGGCCCACGTTCTATAACTAGTTTACCCGCATTGGCGCTTACTTCGTCACGGCTCGAGACCAGGCGAATTGGCATCGGTATATTCAACTCAATAATGTCCCCCCTTTGCCATGTATGGCTAACAAGTGCGTAGCCTTTATCAAGTTTGAGGGTTTGCGCTTCACCATTCAGTTTCAGACTGATGGTTTCATCTGAGCTATTTGCATAATGATAAAGCCCCCCAGGCAAAGGTTCATTGCGCGCCCAGCCAGGTATGCGGAGTGCCAGAGTAAAGGTACCAGCCTGTTCAGGATTTAGGGTAAGTTTGATCTTGCCTTCCCATGGGTAGTTGGTTTCCTGAATAATGTCTAACTTAGTCTTTGACAGGTCTAGCTTTGCGGAACCTGCCACGTAATGATTGACATAGAGCTTGTCATCTGTATGAGCGTAGATATAGCCAGGCAAAGAGGGCATCAGCCTGACAACATTGGTGGGGCAGCAAGAACAGTCAAACCAGGGACTGCGAGTAGCAGCGACATTAACATTGAATTTCCACTTACCATCAGAGGCTAGTGGGTTGGCATAAAAAAAAGTATCGCCTGATAGCGAAACCCCTACTAAAAAGCCGTTATAAAGGGTGCGCTCGAGTACATCCTGGTATTTACTATCTCCATGTAAAAGGAACATGCGATGGTTCCAGAAAATATCGGCAATAGCTGCGCACGTTTCGTTATAAGCTTCGGCATTTGGCAAATCATACGCTTTACCAAAAGATTCACCGTGATGCGAAGAGCCAATGCCCCCAGTAATATACATTTTCTTGTCCACAAGGTCATGCCAGAGCTTGTCAAGTGCCCCAATATAGGCTTTATTACCTGTTAGAGCGGCAATATCTGCCATGCCAGCATACATATAAACGGCTCTAACCGCATGCCCTACCACTTCCGTTTGCTCAGTTACCGGCAAATGATCTTGCGAGTAGCCCACAATGTCAAAGAGGTTATAGGCTTCACGATTATGGTAGTGACCCCGTTCATCAAGGAAAAATTTGGCAAGGTTTAAATAGCGCGCTTCGCCAGTGACACGGTAAAGTTTGACCAGGCCTATTTCAATTTCCTGGTGTCCAGGAATATCTCTTATTTTATTGGGGCCAAAAACGCTATCAATAAGGTCAGCGCTTTTAAGAGCAATCTCAAGAAAATTCCTTTTGCCAGTTGCCTGGTAATGGGCGACAGCTGCCTCGTACATATGACCAACCATATATAGCTCGTGATTGTTTTTAAGATTGGACCAGCGACTTAAGCCTTCTCGTTCTGCGACCATGGCATCCGGATTGATTGTGCGTGGGGTGTAGAGATAACCATCTTTTTCCTGCGCTGCACCTACTAAAGCAATAAGCTTATCCATATAGGCATCGAGTTCGGGATCAGGGTTAACGCTCAACGAGTAAGCTGCGCCTTCCATAACTTTATAAACATCGGAATCGTTAAAATAGATACCTTCATGTGGGCCTTTCATTTGCCCGGCAGCTTTGGCAAAATTATCGATTCGCCCAGTTTCTTCACATTTCTTGAAGTTTGCAGAAAGGGTATTTTCTTGGTTAGTTTGCAGGCGTTTTTGCCAAAACGTGTCGTTGAATGTGACTCTGGTGAAGTCAACAGGTTTGATAGGATAGTCCATGAAACTCCTTTGTGTTTAGCCTTTGCTACCGGTTAAGGCGATGCCCTCGATAAAGTAGCGCTGAGCGACAAAAAATAAAATCAAGACGGGCAACAGCACTACGGTAGCGGCGGCCATGAGCAGGTGCCACTGGGAGGTATAAAGACCAGTAAATTCAGCCAGTCCCAGCGCCAGAGTGTATTGCCTCGAGTCATTTAGATAAATCAAAGGGCCCAAAAAATCATTCCAGGCATTAAGCGTTGAGAAGATAGCAACGGTGATAAGAGCCGGACGACTTAGCGGGATAATAATAAACCAGAAAATTTGCAGTGGGTTAGCGCCGTCAATGGTAGCCGCTTCATCCAGTTCCTTAGGTAAGCTCATAAAAAACTGGCGCAGTAAAAAGATAAAGAAAATGCCGCCACCAAACCAACTGGGTAAAACAAGCGGCCAATAGGTATTAATCAGTCCTAGTTTTGCCCAGACCAAAAAGGTTGGAATCAAGGTAACCGCATAAGGAAGCATTAGAGTTGTCATCAATATATTAAAGATGATGTCTCTGCCCGGCCAGCGTAAGCGAGCAAAACCATAAGCAGCCAGGGCTGAGGTTGCCACCGTACCAATGACTGAAGGCACTAGAATAATCAGGGTATTCACAAAGTAGCGTAAAAAAGGAATGGTGGTTAGTGCCTTTGGGTAGTTGTCAAAGTGCCATGGGTTAGGGATCCATTCAGGAGGGAAAATAAAGATCTGGGACAATCCCATAAAAGAACTGCGCACTAGCCAAACTAGGGGGATAAGCATAACAACACTGCCTGCTAGGCAGAGCAGATAAACCATAAGTTTAGATAGTCGCTCATTTGCTTGTTTGCCCATAATCATCTCCCTTCGTAATAGACCCAGCTAGATGAGGTACGAAAGACTACGAAACTCATCACTGCGATAATGACAAACAAAATCCACGCAAGTGCTGAGGCGTAGCCCATTTGACTTTGCTCAAAGGCTTTTTTATAGAGATACAAAACGTACATCAGACTATTGTTATTGGGACCCCCATCGGTCATGACATAAGGCTGGACAAAGGTTTGCATGGCACCAATAATGCTCAAAATAAGATTAAATAAAATAGTGGGGGTAATCATCGGAACAGTAATATGTTTTAGTCGGTGCCAAGCATTGCCGCCATCAATTTCAACAGCTTCATAAAGCTGTCTTGGAACACCTTGAAGGCCCGCTAGGAAAATAATCATCATAGGGCCAATATCCCAGAGGCTCATCAAAATAAATGAGGGAATGACCGAATCGCTGCCATAAATCCACTGGATTTTGGGAAAACCAAGAGGTCTTAAAACCGCATTTAATAGCCCAAAGTCAGGATTGAAGAGCCAGATCCATAGAACGCTGCTGGCAATTGCTGGGACGATAGAGGGTAAGTAAAAAATTGTTCTGAAGATTGGTAAGGCTCTGATTTTTTGATTTAGTAAGACGGCCAGCAAAAATGCCAAAAGCATTCTTAAAGGTACGCTAGCTAGTGAAAAGTATAGGGTGACCCCAAGGGACTTTCTAAAAAGTTGATCCTCTGTAAAAATCTGTTTGAAGTTGCCAAGCCCAACCCAATCTGGTGTACCCGCAATACCCCAATCAGTAAAGGCAATAAATAGGCTCCCTAAAATAGGGCCAAGTTGCCAGAGCAAAAAACCAAGTACGGCAGGGGCTACACAGATCATGCCCCAAATAGCCTCACGGCGGCGGTGCCGACTGAGGCCTCTAGGTTTACCTTTAATTTGCGATGGACTGTTATGAGAAAGGCTTGACATTTTATAACTCCAGAATTACGCAGGGAGTGGGCCGAACCCACTCCCCAAAGGATTTACCAGCGTCCTTGCATAAGAGGCGCAGCATTTTCGGCTGCTTGATCCATGGCTTCTTGAGCCGTCATTTCATTAGCCCATAAGGCTGTCATAGCTGGATCAATAGCTTCGGAGAAAATTTGACCTGCGTTTTTCAACCAATAGAATACAGGTTGAGTTGGAGTGTTATTGAGCGTGTAGTCAATCAGCACATCTCTAGCTTCTGGAGGGTAGACACCCTCGATAGCATCTAACCATTCAGCGGTTTTGTCGGGATCTGTATAGTAAGAAAGTTGCAAAGGCATCCAGAGCCCTTTGGCGTAAAGGTCAACTTGACTGGGGTCATTATGGAATTTATAAAACTCAAAGGCCTCTTCTGGGTGCTTTGTGCCTGAGAAAATGACGCTCGGTGCTCCTAGCAAAATGGTTGTGGGTTCGTCATAGTAGGGCAAAACCCCAATTCCCCAGTTAAAACCTAACTGGCTGTAATCCAGAACTTTCCAGTGGCCATCTATACTCATGGCAACTTTGCGCGATTGCATCATAATGTCTGCTGAGGGCAGGGACTCTGATTGCGCTGGAGTGGGTGCTACATGATGGACATAAATAAGATCTTGCATATTCTGTAAAACTTCAACTGCTTCAGGACTATTCATCTGGAATTCGGTGCCATCATCACTCGCAATGCTTCCCCCATTGCTATAGATCAGCGGGGTGTAACCACCCCACCAGGTAGGAAAGGAAATACCGTAAGTTTCAATTTGCTCTGGATTAAAGTCAGGGCTTGTAGCATTATTGCCGTTGCGGTCAACGGTTAGTTTTTTAGCAGCTTCGACAAAATCATCCCAAGTCCAGGCTTCAGCTGCTTTGGAAGGGGGGTAAGAAACGCCTGCAGCATCAAACAAATCTTTGTTGTAGTACAGAATAATGGTTTCTGCTGCAGTGTTGGTGCCAATTGTCTTATCACCATCATAGTTGTAGTAAGCAGCTGGTAAGCGGTTACTGGCCTCAGGGTCTTCTTTGAAATAAGGGGTCAGGTCTTGCAAAATGCCTTCTTTAGCCCACTGCAAAGCCATGCCTTCGTTTAAGTAACCAACATCTGGAGGGGTACCGCCAGCAACCATAGTGCTTATCTTTTCTTCGTAACCGTCTGGAATATGCTGTGCTCTTACTTTAATATTAGGATGTGATTCATTGAAAGATTTAATCATCCTTTCAACGGCATCCTTTTCAAATGGCGAGCCCCAAAAAGTAAAGGTAAGCTCGGTAGTTTGGGCGCTAACCAGAGCAATTAAAAGGCTAAAAATAAGCGTGGTAAAACTGCGTTTTATACGTAACATGAAGATCCTTTCCTCAAAACTTAAGTACTTGCTTAACAATTGGCGAGAGCTACAAACGGTTATGAGAGTGAAGACCTCCTTTCTTTATAATCAAACTCAAAAACTCGAGCGCATCTTGGCTCCACAGGAGCTGCGCTGAATAAGATGACAGTTAAGTTTATGGACAGTATTTGAAACTTTGCCTTCCAGGGACTCGAGCAGGAGTTTTACTGCTAGCTTGCCCATGTCTAAAAAAGGCATTTCTATACTGCTTAGAGCTGGGCGTTTTTGGGCTGCTGCCAGACTATTATCAAAGCCAATGAGTGCGATATCATCGGGAACGCTTAAACCAAGCTGGCGTAACCCATCAAGTGCGCCAATAGCTAAAGGATCATTGGCACAAAATATAGCCGTAGGAGGATTCGTTAAAGCCATGAGGTCATTTACGCTCAAATAACCCCCTTCTTCATCCCAGATATCTTTGCCCTGAACAAGTTGGCTATCAAAGGTAAGACCCGCCGCTTTTAAAGCTGCCTGATAACCTTCCAAGCGTAAGTGTGAGGCTTTATGTTTTAAGCGACCATTGATAAAACCAATGCGCTTATGGCCCAGAGCAATCAGATGATCAGTGGCTAGTTTGGCACCTTGAACATCATTAGGAATAACGGATGGATAAAGTGCTTCTTGAGGATATTGATTTAAAAAGACCAGCGGCACATTCGACAGGTGCGCAGCTGGTAGATGGCGCTCTTTTACTACATTATCCAAAAAGATAATACCGTCTACCTGTTTGTCTAAAAGGACTTCAAGGTATTCATTTTCTTTGCTTTGGCTGGCACTCGAGTTACATAGAAAGACAGAAAAGCCCTCCTGACTGGCGGCTTCTTCAACTCCCACCATGAGTTGTAAAACAAAAGTATTTTTATTGGTGTGAGAATTATTGATCATACCGATAGTTCTCGTATGATTTTTCCTTAAACTTCTAGCAATTGAATTGGGTCGGTAGTTGAGCTTGCGAATAGCATCCTGAACTCTTAAACGAGTCTCATCGCTGAGGTGACCAGCATTGTTCAAAACTTTGGAAACCGTCGAAGGAGCCACGTTGGCAAAATTTGCCACGTCTTTAATGGTTACTGCAGATTTATTAGTAAGATGCTTAGCCATTTAAATCAGCTCTGTCCTTAAGAAATCGATTTCCTAATATTAATTTGGCTTCGAGAGTATGTGCAGATTCTTCTGTCATAATTCGACAAAATAAGGGTGCAACAACGGCGAGTGCTCTAGCTACATTAAAAAAACGATTTCCTAAAGTTATAGCATCTTCGGCTTTTTTATGTCAAGATAGGCATCTTAATTAAGGAGTAATGATATGTCTTTAGTTCACGCTGAAGGGTTAGCGGCTCGAGATCACGGGTTAGATTTATTTAAATCGCTGTTGGTCGTGGGAATGGTCAGTGCCCACACGATCCAATTCTTGTCTCAGCGGCGCTTTACCCTATTACTAGGTTTCTCTGAGTACATTAACCTAATAAGTTTTTCGGGTTTTCTTTTTGCCTTCGGCTATGGAACCTTTTTAGCATATTTTCAAAAACCTTTTTCACAAATTTGGCAGCGACTTCTTATTTCAGGCTTGAAAACTCTATTGGCCTTTTATGTTTCAGGCTTTGCATTTCGCATATTGGTTGACCATAAGCGGCTTTTTTCGGTGGATTTTTGGAATATTATTTTACTGAATGATATTCCAGGCTACTCAGAGTTTTTGCTGAGTTTTAGTTTTGTGATGTTTTTGGCCTTGCCGCTGTTTATGCCAATTAAGGCGGTTCTTAAGCGCCCCTTCTTGTTCTGGGCACTAATTGGAATACTGCTTGCCACTACTTTTTTTCCTTATGAGCTGGTTCATAGTAAACAATTAGGATTGCTAGTTGGTACCAAAGAGTTTGCGGCTTTTCCTGTCCTACAGTACGTTCCTTATTATCTGTTAGGTATGTTTTTTGCCCTCTATAAATTGGGCTGGCACCGATTAAGTGCAATTATCAGCATTGCTGCAACATTAATCTATTATGGATTTGTCTGGCAGCTGGGCAGGTTTCCAAGCCGTTTTCCACCCTCTCTGCTATGGATTATTGGTCCAGCAGGATTTTTGTATTTGTATTATCTGGTGAGCAGATGGTTAGGTGGCGCAAGAAAATTACCTAATCTGGTATTACGACCCGGTAAAAACGTGTTATTTTATCTTCTCCTATCTAATTTAATGATTTTTGGTCTTTCTACTGTTTATCGCAATGCCTTTGGTCTAGCAACAAGTTTGCTCACTGCTCTGGGTATTTTAGCGACCTGCCACTTTCTTTTATCAATAACTCGAGCCCGCTAATTGTACAACTACAGAATAGATGCTTAAGCTTCCCTGATGGATCTTAGACCATAGCTAAAAAGGCGGAGATTCCTTGATCGCTGATTTCATTTATTCGATATGGAGGGTAAAATCAAAAAGGGAAACGAGCTATAAGGTTGCTGTAGTTTGAAGACAAATGTGTTGTGAAACGTGACAATGCACTTAAAGCAATGATTGACATTACTAATTAATTAGTATATTCTCGAAATAGAAGATATCTTTCTGTGCAGGCTAGCCTTTATGTAGTGGAGGTGTAATGCCAAGACCCAAACAAGAAACGCCAACTGACAGAGAGATGGAGATTTTACAGGTTCTCTGGGAGAAAGGCTCTTTGAGCACTCGAGATATTGTTGAGGCGCTTAATCAGGGGCGCCGTAAAAAGCTCGCCTATACTTCAGTTCATACAATTTTATCAATCATGATCAAAAAAGGCTTGATTACCAAGGGCAAAGATAGTGAGAGTCATATCTTGAGTCCGGTTCATACCAAAGATGATATGGAAGCCAAACTTATCCAGAGACTAAAACGCAATGTATTCGGGGGCTCAACCATGCGACTCGTGTCACGCGCCCTTTCAACCCACGCTGCGTCAGATGAAGACTTGGCGAAAATCAAGCAACTTCTTGAATCTTTGGAAGAAAATGATGAAGTTAAATGACCTGTTTAATCGGCCCGAAGTCGAAGTTTTAGGGCAAGTACTTCTACATTCACTTTGGCAAGGTGTCGGCATAGCCGTGGTATTAGCAGCATTACTCTGGCTTTTTAGGCATGCAAAACCCAACCCCCGCTATTGGCTTTCACTTCTAGCTTTGTTTGCCTGTGCTGCTTTGCCCATACAGACTTTCGTTGAGTTAGGAAGGAGTGTGAAGCCCCTTCAAGCTCCTAGCCCTGATATTCAACCGAGGGGTAATAGTCGGGTTAGATCCCAGCTTCCCACTCTTTCTCCCATGACAGATAGTTCAGTCGAAGCGTTAACGTCTCAATGGACAGAGGCATCACCAACGATTGTCCCTGAAAAGACCTTAAGGCACTGGAAAATGAAGATCGAGCCATTACTCCCCTGGATCGTACTTATTTGGAGTCTTGGTGTTGCTTTTCTATCGTTACGATTGGTTTTGGGTTTGCGATCTATGCGACGACTTCGGACAAGCTTTGTGAGCTGCGCACCAAAAGGGATACATCAGTCCCTAAGTAAATTAAGCCAGCTTATGAATTTGAACCCTGTTGATATTCGGATGTCACGTATTGTTGATGTCCCGCTGGTCTTGGGCTACGTGAAACCTATTATCCTCCTGCCAGGTAGTGCAATTGTGGGCCTTACACCTCATCAACTCGAGATGATTCTTGCTCATGAACTTTCGCATATCAAACGGGGCGATCACTATGTCAATTTGCTGCAACATATAATAGAAACCCTGCTTTTCTTTAACCCAGCTGTGTGGTGGATTTCAAATCAAATTCGCCAGGAACGCGAGTACTGCTGTGACCTTATGGCTATGCAGTTTTGTAAGAGCAATTCACGCGATTATGCTCAAACCCTTCGTCAGCTCGATCATTTACGCAGCTACGAGCAATTTAGTGTGGCTGCTAATGGAGGTTCGCTTTTGAAACGCATTTTTAAACTTATGGGTAAACCCTTAATGCCAAACCCAGTTCAGGGAGTTATTGGCCTTAGCCTGATTCTTATTTCAATCGTTATTGCTTCAGTTGCAATGGCGCAGACTCAAGGTGGCGTATTAAAAATCGCTTTTGCTTCTATGCAACAACTTGACCCCTATAAGTCTGCGGCTGGTGGTGAGATTGATGCTTTTTCACAAATTTTTGACCCGCTTATTATTCCTGACAGGGAAGACTATAGTCCCACCCCACATTTGGCAGAAAGCTGGGAAAATGTTGATGATGTAACCTGGGTTTTTAAACTTCGCCAAGGAGTCACCTTTCAAGATGGTAATGAGGTTTTTCCAGAAGGTGCTAACCGGGAACTCACTGCCGATGATGTTGTGTATTCCATCAACCGCTTTTTGGAAGTAAGTACGTCTTTTACCCTGGGTGAGATTGAAAGCGTAACAGCGCTAGATAAATATACAGTCGAAATCAAAACTGCTAAACCTGATCCCTTTTTACTAAGTGACCCAAACCGTTTGGCACGGGTTTTGATTGTGCCCCATGAAGCCATCGAGCAACTTGGAGATGAAGGCTTTGCTCAAAATCCTATTGGTTCAGGCCCCTTTGAACTCGAGTCTTTTATACCGGATCAAGAACTCAAACTGGTGCGGAATGAAGATTATTTTATCACCCCTAATCTGGACGGTGTAGAGTTTGTCTTTATCCCTGACCCAACGGTTCAAACCATTGCCTTAGAAGCCCAGGATATTGATGTAGTTTCATATCTTTTTAACATTGATTCGGTTACTCAACTCTCGGAAAATCCTGATTTAACTTTGCTTCCAGGGGCAGGTTCTTATCGAGGTCTTGGGTTTAATGTTACGACCTCTCCATTTGATGAATTTGAAGTAAGGGACGCTATTTCCAAGGCTATAGATATTGATGCTGCAGTTAATGCGGTGGTAGCACCTTATGGCAGGCGTGCCTATGGGCAAGTACCCTACTGGTTTGAATTTAAAGAAGACCCCGAATTAGCCGATCTCTGGAGCTATGACCCTGAAGGAGCGTTAGAAGAGTTGGCTGAAGCAGGTTTCACCGACAGTGATGGAGACGGTATTTTAGACCGGGATGGCGAGCCGCTTACGCTAACCATTAAAACGATTCCTGGTTCACAGGTCAGGGTGCTGACTATTCTGGTCACGCAGCTTAAAGAATTGGGCATTGACGCAAACCTGTTGCAGCAAGATGTTGCTGTTTGGGCAGATGATTTGCAGACGGGGAATGACACGGGCATTTTCTTTGACTACAGCTTTGCCTCACTGACGGGTCTTTACTCCCTCTTTTATGGAGGCAATGCAGGCAAGACTAATACCCACTTTTATAGTAATCCTGAAGTTGATGCCCTGCTAGATGAGGCGAGTGCCACCCTTGACTTTGAAACGCGCAATAGTCTGTGGCTCGAGGCTCAGCGCAAGATTATGGCAGATCGGGCGGGCATACCTCTGTACTTTGAAAACGGCTATGCCATCGTTAATAATTATGTAAAAGATTTTGTGCCGGGTTCGGCAGGTCTGCACCTCGTTTCCTTACAAAATAACGTTTATCTGGATAAATAAGGTTTTACCTGGGCAGTTATGCCCAGGTTTTTATTATGTTTAATTACTTAGTCAGACGACTCCTGACCAATATTCCGGTATTACTGGGCATCAGTTTTATAACCTTTACCCTGGTGACCTTTGCACCTGGCGATGCCATTAGTCTCATGTTGGGTAGTGAAACGGTAAACGCTGCCAATGTTGAACGTTTGAGGCTCGAGCTTGGCCTTGATAAACCTTGGTATGTGCAATATGCCAATTACATGAAAGGACTATTTCAAGGTGATTTAGGCACTTCGATTACCTCACAGCAACCCGTTGCCAAACAGATTTTTGAACGTTTCCCTAATACCTTGGTGCTTACCCTTAGTGCCATGCTGGTCGCACTACTTATTGCTATTCCTGCTGGCATACTTTCAGCTGCAAGGCGCAACCGACCTGAAGACTATGGTGCCATGTTTTTTTCCATGCTTGGCGTGGCTATGCCGAACTTTTGGTTAGGGCTCATTTTGATTCTTTTTTTCGGTCTGGAGTTGCGCTGGTTACCTATAAGAGGTATGGGCAGTCTAGATGAAGGTTTCTGGGATGTCATCAGTCACCTTATTTTGCCTGCGTTTACGCTTGGTACGGCTTTGGCTGCTATTTTAACCCGCTTAACTCGCAATGCCATGCTTGACGTTTTGGCAGAAGATTATGTCAGAACTGCTAAAGCTAAGGGCTTAAAAGAGCGCATCGTCCTTTATAAACATGCTTTAAGAAATGCCATTATTCCGGTATTGACCACTGCAGGGTTACAGTTTGGTGGTTTGCTGGGCGGTGCGGTCATCATCGAGACTATCTTTTCGTGGCCGGGTCTGGGCTTACTTTCTATAAATGCGATTCGGCAACGTGATTTACCAATGATTCAGGGCAGCGTTTTGGTTTTTGCCTTATGTTTTATGCTGGTAACTTTGCTGGTAGACGTACTTTATAGTGCTATTGATCCTAGGATTCGCTATGGCTAATAACCGAGCACTGCGTAAATTTGGACGTAATCCACTTGCAGTTCTTGGCACTGTTTTAATTGCTGTACTGGTTTTGGCTGCTCTTTTTGCTCCCTGGGTAGCGCCTCATGACCCATTAACTATGGATTTGCTAAACCCTTACCTGTCGCCTGGTAGTCCAGGCTTTCTCTTTGGGACTGACAATTTTGGAAGAGATATTCTTTCTCGACTTATCTATGGTTCGCGAATCTCCTTGCTAATTGGCATTGTGGTGGTAAGCATTGCTTCATTTTTGGGTACGATTTTAGGGATGGTCGCTGGCTATTTTGGTGGGGTTGTTGATGACATTATCATGCGGCTGGTGGAAATATTCTACGCGTTTCCTTTTTTGATTTTGGCTATTGCCGTGATTGCACTGTTTGGCCCCAGTATTTTTAATCTTATGTGGGTACTTGGGCTCGTTAGCTGGCCTCTTTATGCTCGAGTTATTAGAGCGCAGGTATTGAGTTTAAGAGAAACCGACTATGTTGAAGCGGCCAGAGCTGCGGGTATGGGCTCCTGGCGCATTATGTTTAAACATATTTTACCCAATAGTCTGACACCTATTATTGTGATGGCAACCTTTGGTATCCCCGAGGCTATTTTGGCTTCTGCTGCACTGGGCTTTCTTGGCCTTGGAGTGCAGCCTCCTACTCCCGAATGGGGCGTCATGATTAGTGAAGGTAAAGACTTTATCAGGCGGGCGCCCTATCTGATTACCTGGCCTGGTATCGCCATAATGATTGTGGTTTTAAGTTTTAATTTTGTGGGAGATGGTTTAAGAGATGCCCTTGACCCAAAACAATCTGACCGTTAGGAAGGTTTAGTCCATGATTGATATAGAAGCAGAACTCAAAAAAATACCAGACTACGATCGTTTTCATACCTTAGATGAGATGCTCAGGAAAGCTAAATATGTAGCGCAGGCTCACACTGATCTGTATGTGTTTACTGAAGTCGGGCACTCTAGTGACGGTGAGGCTATGCCAATGCTTACCATTGGTACAGGCCAGACAAGGGTTCTACTTTTTGCTTCACCTCATCCTAATGAACCCATTGGTGCTATGCTGATTCAGTTTTTGCTTGATGAACTCGTGCAAAATAAGGCTTTACGAGATAGCTATACCTGGTATTTGCTTCCTTGCGTTGACCCCGATGGAACAAGATTAAATGAGGGTTGGTTTGCTGGACCTTATACCATCAGAAATTATGCCAGACATTTTTATCGCCCTCGTTCTGCTGAGCAGGTCGAGTGGACCTTTCCTATTGATTATAAAGATCTGCATTTTGATAGCCCTATTCCCGAAACGAAAGCACTTATGCAGGCTTTTAATATAGCCAAACCACATATGGTTTATTCGCTGCATAACGCTGGCTTTGGTGGGGTTTACTACTACCTATCGCATGATTTGCCTGAAGTATATGAAGATTTCCATGAAATTCCTAAACGACGTGAACTGGCACTTTCGTTAGGGGAGGCAGAAATGCCCTGGGCAGTAGAGTTTGCTCCTGCTGTTTATAAGTTTGGCTCAATTCGTGACGCTTATGATTACCATGAAACCTATGGCAGTGGTTCCCCAGCAAAACTCATTCAAGGTGGCGGTTCGAGCGGTGACTATCTCAGAGATCTGGGTCTAGAAAAAGAACCTCTTATTCTAATCACTGAGTTACCCTACTTCCAATCTGAGCAAATTGCCGATCAAACTCCTGTGGATAAAAGCCGCCGTGAGATACTACTTGAAGGCATAAAACAGTCAAGAGAAACTACCTTAGCGATTAGAGACATACTTGATCGCATTAAGGCTGAGATGACCCTGGATACTCGTTTTTACCGAGCCGTTTCCTCGTTTAATGAGCAGGCGCTGAATGGTCTTGCAAGTAAAGAAAAATGGGCCAAAGAAGCACCTAATATGGATCAGCCAGCAACCAAAGCCCAGGAAACTGATGAACTTTATGTGGGCTCATTTTATCGCTTGCTGGTTGCCAGTATGCTTAGGCGAGGGCTTGATTTACAGCTAGCGAAAACCCCTAGTCAGGATCTGGAAACTGCGAAGGCAGATTTGGAAGCGCTACTTGAAAGCTGGACCGAACGCTTGGAAAAAGGTCTAGAATATGAGGCAATTCCCATAAAAAAACTAGTCGAAGTACAGTACGGGGCTTTGCTGTCGGTGTTAGGCTCGAGCTTTTTCTCGGGATAAAGTGAGAAATGGCTTACCTATGGATTTAGATAAAGTTTGTGCTTATTGGCTCGAGCCCTAACTTTAAGGCTAAAAACAGATGTCCCAAATCACGCAGAAAGCAAGACGCGGATTAAGACCGCAATATCTAAAACGTCACCATGTTCACTAGTTGCAGGCCAGAGCCAGTGAAACTTACCAGCTACTCTCATTTCATTGAGATGCCAGACTTTACTATAACGAGTTGCACATCCACGAGGAAATCAAGAGGCTAAAGGGGATAACCGGAATGTCTAAAAGCATTAAGAACATCAAGTTGACTAACGGTAAAGAGTGAATCAACAAAAGCCTCAAGAAGCTTAGAAGTTTCTCTAGGTCTACGTGCTTTGATGAAGGACTTGATTTTGCTAAAGATAAGTTCGATGGGGTTAAAGTCAGGTGAATAAGTGGGTAAATAACGAACGCTGCAATCATGGCTTTCAATCAGCTCTCTAATGTCCT
>JAGQHN010000009.1 GCA_020431825.1 Trueperaceae bacterium
GTGCCCTCTTTTGCCCGCACCTATCGCTATTTGAGCCTCTTACTTGTAGGCTTACTGGGTTTATTATCGTCTGCTAGGGCGCAAGAACTTTGTCCTGAGGCACTTGCCAAAGGTCTGTTAAGCACAGAAGGGGATTGGCTTTTTAGCGAAACGGAGTTACAGCATCAGTTCATTTTTGATACCTCACCTGACATTTTGCCCTATGTCAAAGCGCTGGCAGAGGCATTTGGTGATAATGGCCTGAACCCTATGCTGGCGCTCTTACCCAGTCGTGGCATGGTCTACGGGGATGGGTTGTCAGCCTATGAGGCTAGTGCTTCCAGAGACGCCTATCAAGCTTTTCGCAATACTTTGAACCGTCAGGGTTTTTTGACCCCTGATTTGCTTTATCTTTTTGAAGCTGCCCGGCAGCAAGAACAGCAATTGTTTTTTAAAGCTGACACTCTGTGGTTACCAGAGGCTGCCAGACTAAGTGCTCAGGAACTAAGCAACGTTTTGGAACAGTACTCGAGCTACGCAGCGCTGGCTAAAACCAAGTTTGAAACTGCAGAAGACGGTAAGGAAAGCTATAAAGGACTGTTGTCGCGGCAAATCGAGCAGGCCTGTGGTCAAACTCAGAAAGAGGAGTCTTTTAGCCGTTTTGTTACCCGAGCAGTAGAGGAGAAAACCATAGCCGAAGAGGCGACCTTTACGCAACAAAAGCGTCCCGATATTATTCTTTTAAGCACTCAAACTCGAGACCAGCTCATGAATTTCTCTGGGTTTTTAGCGCAGTACAGCGGTTTGCAGGTTAATGCTATTAAGCGCTTCGAAGGTTCGATTCTGAGTCCGCTAGCAAGTTTTTTTAGCAGTGACGCGTATCAACTAGAAGGATACCGACCCTCTTTTGTCATCTGGACCTTTGATATTAATCAGACCATACAAGAGGGCAACTATTTCAGTGCTGCTGAGCCTCTTAGCTATCGTCAGCTTATTCCAGCAGCTTACGGCCAGTGTGAGGCGCAAAGCATGCTTATGGCGGAAGGTCGTGAGGGCTATGTGCAGCTTTCAAACGAGGCTAACCTTGAGATTGCCGGGAGCAATTATTATCTGGTTGTAGCCAGTGATGCCATTGTTACTGGCCTAGAGGTCGTCATACATTATCAGAATGGTCAAAAAGAAGAGCTCGAGCTTTCACAAATGGCCTATGACTCGAGTCGCTATTTTTTAGAGTTTTCAGACTTTATAGACGGTAAAGTTGATAGAGTTGAGGTTCGTAGCAGCGAAGAGGCCGATTTAAAAGCTCATATTTGTAATAACGGTAAAACTCAGGCTCGGCAGTATGAACGAATTACTCAAGCTTTGCTCAAGGTAGATGCGCCTTTCGGAGTAGCTGAAAACGCTCGGTCAGCTCCTGCTGAAGCTGCCTTTCAAGAAGCGCCAGAGGCTGTTACTGTAGTTGTGACCCCGGCGGTGAGCGTGACTAAGCTAGAAGAACCTGGTGCAAAGGCTGAGCCAAGCAGCGCTGAGGCCACAGCTTTTTCGCCAGAGATCATTGAGTCAACTCAGACATGGGCCGTCATACCACCGCTGGGCGAAAGTCATACCTCTAGAGTTGGACAAGCGGAGGTGCTGCCCGGTTTATCAGCGCCTCCGCCTGATAGCTTGCCGCCTGTAAACTTGAACGAAACCAATCTGATGCTTATAACTACGCCGCAAATGCTGCCTCTAGAGGGTAAGGCAACGACTGAAAATAAGGATTTTCGTTGGGCCTTAGGGCCTAGTACCCGTATTAACTTTAACAGTGACAAGCTTCAGTCCCTCGAGGTTACTATGGACTTTTTTAACCCGATTGAGGGGCAAGGACTAGAGGTTAGCTTTAATGGCAGTACGGTGCAAAACCTGGGGCTACTCCACCAGGGTACCCATATGAAATTAAGCTTTTACGTCAAGGCTATTCCTGGACTTAACCATTTGACCCTAAACTACAAGGATTGGAATGGTAAAGAAACCATCTTTGCCCCCGATGATCTGCGCCCTATAGCTTTACTGTTTAGAGAACTCGAGCTTCGGGAACGACCATAGACGCTGATTCTTTTCAACCTTAAGCTGATACTCGCCTGACAAATCCTAAGTAGACTTGGGGCATATCTGCTTATGTCACTCACCCCGCCCGCCTCGAGCGGGCACTTTCTTTACATTTCCCCTAATCCTTTAGGGTATTTGCAGTAAACGCCAGAAACTCTTGCCACGCCGCAGCAGGGGCGCCGCCTGCACGAATCTCTTCAATGCTTTTGACAAAAGCATGACCTTGATCAGGGTACAAACTTATCCGATGCTCTATCCCTGCCTGTTGCAAGGCAGCCTCAAAGGCTTTGACTTCATCTACGGGTATAGAGGCATCTGCTTCCCCAAAGATGCCCAGAACAGGACCGGGCAACGCCCTTAGTTGAGCAGCGTCAGTTACTAAACTTCCGTAAAAAATACCTGTGGCTCTCAGCTCAGGATTGGTCAGGCTGTAGTTAAGCGAGGCGCCGCCGCCATAACAGAAACCCATGACCATAATTCGCTCAGGGTCGACATTGGGTTGTTGACTAAGCCAGGCATAAACGGTGTCCAGATCAGTATTTATTTGTTCGGTTTTATGGCTTAAAACCTGGGTAATGGCCGTTGGAACCCAGTTGGCACTTTGTCCTCTAAAGGTGTCCGGTGCCACCACGACATAGCCTTCTTCAGCCAGAGCCTCTGCTTTGCCAATAAGACTCTCTTTTAAGCCCCAGAATTCATGAATCATGATGACGGCTGGTAATTTTTCACTCGAGTCCGGCATGACGACATAGGCTTTGACGGGTTGACTGGCTGAGATAACCGTGTTGGTCAGGGTATCCACGGTTTTTCGGTTAATAAACCAGTCCAGGGGAATCGAGAGCGCAAGTGCAAGCACAAGAACCCCAATTATGCCAAGCAGCCATTTAAAAAAGGTTAATAAGCGTTTCATAGGTGATTATGAGCGGTTTTGCGTTAGCATAGTAGAGCCTGCGTTGCATTTTTTTGGTATCTCCTGACAGATAGCAAGTCTAGCGTTGGCTTTAAAGTATCCGTCAGAATGACCCTTTTACTCGAGCTATTGCTTTTCATATCTGTTTGCCTTATACCACTACCTCATTTTTCAGAGGCTAAGCTCCTTGTTTAGTCTTTCCTTAGGCTTTGCTCGCCCAGTAAAAGGCGTTTTGTAAAATAACGTTTTTTGCCTGCTAAAACGTTAGGCTTTAGCCATGACTGAGGACTGGCTTAACTGGCAAGTTTTGGAGCAAAGTTTGCCTCTTGACGAATTACCAGCATTTCACCGTGCATTTTTGAACCATAACCGACCAGATGAAGAAAACTGGGATGAGGCTTTTTTACGGCGCATTCAGGGCAAAGTGCAGGCGACCTTAAAAGCGCTCGAGCGTAAAGGTCTGGCCAAAACAGAAAAGGGCATACTCTGGATTGCTCAAGCTGCCCTGCCAGAAGCGTATCGTCATGGCAAGTAGCAGCGGGAACTGGCAGCGCATTGTTATAAAAGTTGGAACCAGCAGCCTGACCGATGAGTCAGGGCGTATTTTTCCGCCAAAAATGTGGGCGATTGCCAGAGGCGCACAGGTTCTGGGCCAAAGGAAAAAGGCTAAAGTGGTGCTGGTTTCGTCAGGGGCTGGCGCTGCCGGGCGAGAACGTCTGGGCTTAAAGTTGCCCCTTACCCTGCCCGATAAGCAGGCTGCTGCTGCAGTAGGGCAGACGCTACTCATGCTTGACTGGTCAAGGGCACTGGCACCTTTGCCGATTGCACAGATTTTGCTTTCTGCCTCGGATATTCAGGACCGTGAGCGCTATGTCAATGCCAAGAATGCGCTCGAGGCCAGTTTGCAACTTGGGGCTATTCCTATTATTAATGAAAATGACAGCGTTGCGACGGCTGAAATTAAAGTGGGTGATAACGATACCTTGTCGGCCTGGACAGCTTATCTTATAGGAGCAGATGCGCTTATCATCCTGACTGATGTGGACGGGCTTTATGACAGTGATCCGCGCAGCAACCCGGGTGCTAAACGCATTGACACAGTAAGCGACATTACCGAGATTGAGGCGGTTGCAGGGAGTGCAGGCTCGAGCCGCGGTACGGGTGGTATGGTGACCAAACTCAGAGCAGCTCGTATTGCGACTGAAGCGGGCATTGAAACTCTGGTGATTGGTGGCGGGGGAGCAGGTTTAGAAGCCCTTGCTGAAGGGGATCTCTGGGGCACTCGGTTTTTAGCCAAGGCACACACCCCGGCACGCAAAGCCTGGTTAACGCAGCAAGCAAGCAAA
This sequence comes from Trueperaceae bacterium, assembly GCA_020431825.1. Lineage (GTDB taxonomy): Bacteria > Deinococcota > Deinococci > Deinococcales > Trueperaceae > JAHEBB01. Next base: position 4,324 of record JAGQHN010000009.1, read on the forward strand.
GGCAGTATTGCTATAGATGCAGGCGCCTTTAAGGCGTTAAAGACCGGGCGTAGTCTTTTGCCCAAAGGGATTGTTGAGATTGAAAAAAGCTTTGACTTTGGCGATGCTATAGCCGTTACCTTTGAAAGGCGGCTGGTCGCACAGGGTTTAAGCAATTATGGAAGTGAGTCACTCCGCCGCATTATGGGTAAACATACCGGAGAAATCAGTAAGATTTTGGGCTATAAAGACTATGATGAAGTGATTCACCGAGATAATCTGGTTGTGCTGGAAGGCAAGAAAAGTTCTTAACTGCCATAAGTACAATCCTAAAACTTCATCTAATCTTTGAGCCAGATTCGCTAAACTAGTAAAATGGTAGAGCAGGCAATACTTTTAACTGACTATGAAGAGGCGTATCGATGTTTTCATGAGGCGCACGCCGAAGAACAGACCTTTGGAGCCCTGAGAGATAAAGAGTACGCCCGACTTGATGCGGGTGGGCATATTTATCTTGACTATACCGGAGGCGGGCTGTACGCGCAAACGCAGCTGGATGAACACTTTGCCCTGTTAAAGAACGGGGTTTTGGGCAACCCTCACTCGATTAACCCAAGCTCGAGCGAGGCGACTCGGCTGGTTGAACAGTGCCGCAACGATATTCTTAGTTACTTTAATACCTCGAGCAAAGACTATGTGGTCATCTTTACTCAAAATGCCAGTGGGGCACTCAAGCTGGTTGCTGAGTCTTATCCCTTTTGTCCAGAAGGACGCTATTTACTTAGTTTTGACAATCATAATTCTGTTCTTGGTATCCGTGAATATGCTCGGACCAAAGGGGCCAGACTGGATTATGTGCCCCTTGATTTGCCGGACCTAAATTTGAATGAAGCTGAGCTTGACCGCCTGCTGGCGCAAGAATCAAGGGGTGGGTTTAAGCTTTTTGCCTACCCGGCGCAGAGTAATTTCTCGGGAGTCAAGCACTCACTTGATTACATAGCCAGAGCGCAAGCCCAAGGCTGGGATGTCTTTTTGGATGCGGCCGCCTTTGTACCGACCAACCGGCTTGATCTATCAAAGTATCAGCCAGATTTTGTTGGGGTTTCGTTTTATAAGATGTTTGGCTACCCAACAGGCATAGGTTGCCTATTGGCACGCCGCGATAGCTTGAAAAAACTCAAACGCCCCTGGTTTGCTGGTGGCACCATTACCCTGGCAAGTGTTATGGGGCAGCGGCACTGGCTAGCCGAAGGCTCTGAAGGCTTTGAAGACGGAACCGTCAACTATCTTATGATTCCAGCAGTCAGCATAGGGCTAAAGCATTTACAAAGTATAGGTATTGAGACAATCAGTGCCCATGTGGGCCGTTTGGGGGCATGGCTTTTAGGAGAACTCGAGTCTCTCAAACATAGCAACGGTCATCCGCTTATTCGTCTTTATGGACCTGCTGATATGGCCAAGCGAGGGGCTACCTTTGCCATGAATTTTTATCAGGCAGATGACACTCAAATTGACCACCGCGTCATTGAACTCGAGGCCAGTAAGCTGGGTATTTCTTTGCGGACAGGCTGCTTTTGTAACCCCGGTAGTGGCGAAAGTGCCTTTGGCTTTGATCAAGTCGAAATAGATACGTGTTTCGCTCAGCCAAAACCGCGGCTAACCATCGAGGATTTGCGCGTTTGTATAGATGGTAAAAGTTCAGGCGCTGTGCGTGTATCTCTGGGCATTGCCAGCCATTTTAAAGATGTCTACGCCTTTGCCCAGTTTGCTAAACAGTTTCTCAGTTAGGCTAGTGTAAGGGTTAACCGCGTGTGAGGTTTAAGCCAGTGCTGGTCTGGTGATGGTGTCAAAAACATTAATATGTTCTATAACATCCTGCTCGGCCTGTTCTTCAGCCAGAGCTTGACTAAGCTCTTTCCAGGCTTCAACCACCGTAGGGCAAAATTGACTGCCTGCCTGTTCAATAATCAGGGTGCTGGCTTTCTCATGGCTCCAGGGCTGGCGGTAAGCTCTTTCAGAAGTAAGCGCGTCATACACATCGATTACTGAGGTAATACGAGCCAGCAAGGGGATGTCCTCAGCTGCTAAGCCATCAGGGTAACCTGCACCGTCCCAGCGCTCATGGTGATGGCGTATCACCGCGAGTTCTTCAGGCATAAAGCCTGCAAACTTGGCGAGTTGCCAGCCGTGTAACGGGTGAAGCTCTATCGTTTTTCGCTCATTATCATCGAGGCGACCGGGCTTGTTTAAGATGTCAACAGGTACATTCAGCTTGCCAATATCATGAATAATGCCACCTTGTGCCAGCGCTCTCAGTTGCTCTGGTTTTAGACCCATCGTCTGGCCCAGTTGAACTGCCAGTTTGGCAACCCGGTAGTTGTGGCCCGCGGTATAAGAGTCGTGGGCTTCGGTTTCGGTAATCATGCGGCGTAAGTCAGGAGAAATAACAGACTCGAGCCGGTCGACCGGGTTAGCGCTCCAGAGACCAGGGAGCACCGTTGCCAGCGAGTGACCCAGAAAGTACTGCTTGGCTAAACCATAAACCATCATGATGCAGGCAAAGAGTATGAGCAGGTGGTAAATCCACCAGGAAGACATCCAGGTTTTACCTGTTACCATAATGAACTGGGCTACGGTTAGCCAGCCAGCGCAGTAAACCATAGCCAGTTGCAAGGGAGCTCTGGTAAAGAGGTAAGAATTCCAGTAGCGTCTGGCGGTTGCCAGACAAAGGCTCATGCCAATCCAGGCAAGGATATATTTTAAGGGGTCAGAACTTACCGGAAGGGCATCAGCAATTTGTGGGAACATAAAAAGCACGCCACCAAAGGTGAGGAGCAAGCCAACCCAGCCAGGTATAAGGTAAGGATTGAGTTTGTGTAGCTGCTTAATAAGGCTGGCGTCACCAGGAAAACTGGAAAGCAGTAGCCAAAATGAGGTGGTAAAGAGACTTAAATTTGCTGCAATTTTGATAATGCTATTGGCAGGTAAAATAAAACCAGGGGTTGCTAGACCGTGCATGCTGAAGATCATCGCCAAAGATATAAAAGCCAGAGACACCAGTTGCACCTGAATATTGCGTAGTCTTGTTCCTACCCAGCCAACACTGATGGCAATAATGCTGGCCCAAACGGCTGCCAAACTAACAATATAAAAATGGCCATGAATATGTTTATGGCTTAAATCAAATTGGGGAAAAAAAATGAGGCTTAGATAAAGGATGAGAGGAAAAAGAACAAAAAAGGCAATGGGTTTTGCTGAAACCTTATCTTGCTTTTGCTCGAGTCCACTACTGTTGTTAGGAAAAGTAATCATAGGCATCCGTATTTTCATTAGGCTGCTTAAGAAAGTGTCTGAGATGAGGGCAGCAAAGATTATTAAACCCAGTTTAATGAAAAGGCTCTTACAAGACTCTTAATCTTGCTTTGAAAAATCAAGCATAGAGGTTTTTTCGTTGAAAAGGGCTGTTAACCTTTCATTAGGTTTTTACCTATGTCAGGTTTAAAATCGTCGAATAAGAAGTTCTATGGCTGCTAAGAGGTGAAGCGGAAGTATTTTGATTCAGTTACTAACATCAGCCCAGCAATCCGTATAACATAAGGCACCATGACGAATATTCTTATTACCAGAAGGGTTCCGCAGGTTGGCGTTAGATTACTTAAAGAAGCCGGGTTTGAACCCGATATCATTGAAACAGATTTGCCAATTGCTCGAGACGAATTATTAAAGCGCGTATCAGCCAAAAGCTATCAGGCCATTTTAACCACCATGTCAGAAAAAGTAGATGATGAATTTCTAGACGTAGCGGGTAAAGACCTCAAAATTGTGGCTAATTTTGCGGTGGGCTACAACAATATCGATGTTGAGGCCTGTAAGTCCAGAGGGGTCAGGGTCAGTAACACGCCTGGCGTGCTGTCGGAAGCAACTGCTGATCAGGCTTTTGCCCTTTTACTGGCGGCCGCGCGTAGAGTGGTAGAAGGACATAAGTTGGTCGAGTCGGGTACCTGGGAAGGCTGGACACCTACGCAGCTCCTAGGACGTGATCTGAGTGGGCAGACTTTAGGGATTATTGGGATGGGGCGTATCGGGCAGGAGATGGCTAAGCGTTCCAGAGGCTTTGATATGCGGCTCATTTACCACAACCGTTCGAGAGATGAGGAGGCCGAAAAGAATCTGGGAGCGGTCTACAAATCGCTGGATGAGCTTTTGGCCGAGAGTGATTTTATTTCGGTTCATACGCCTCTGAATGCTGAAACCGAGCATCTGCTTTGCTATGAGCAGTTTAAGAAAATGAAAAAGACGGCTATTATTATTAATACAGCAAGAGGGCCCATTATTCATGAAAAGGCGCTGGTCAAAGCCCTGCAAGAAAAATGGATTTGGGCAGCAGGACTGGATGTTTTTGAGTTTGAGCCAAAGGTAACTGAGGAACTATTAACGATGCCCAATGTGGTTTTGGCGCCTCATCTTGGTTCGGCTACCGAGGGTACGCGTGACGCTATGATTAGCTTGGCAGCAACCGCCATTATTAAAGTTTTAAAAGGGGAAACGCCGTCAAACCTAGTTGCTTGAGGACTCGAGCCTGACTGCCACAGGTTGGGTCAAAACCTCAAGCTGGTTTTTGCCCTGAGATTTGGCTCTAGCCAGTGCCCGTTCTGCCTGTTCGCTGAGATTTTCCAGGTTGTAGCTGCCCTCTTGTGTCAGACTAATACCGCCACTTAGCGTTACTGAGATGTCCTGACGCTCGAGCCTTAAGGGTTTTTGACCAACCGTTTCTTGCAGCCGTGTGACCACTTCTCTGGCTTGCTCGAGCTCGGTATGGGGCATCAGCAGGACAAAACTTTCTTCGCCGTAGCGGGCCAGGGTATCGGTTTCCCTGAGACTTGTTTTTAGCAGGCCAGCGCAGCTGCGAAAGGCATGATCAGCCAGTAGGCGGTTGTAGTTTTGTTTGAGTTCATCAAAATGATCTATGCCCAGAATCACCAGGCTAACGGTGTAGCTATGCCTGGAGGCAAGCAGCAATTCTTTTTGAGCAGTTTCTAAAAAAGTACGTCTGGAGAGTAGGCCAGTTAAGTCATCATGCCTGCTGGCTTCTTTGAGTTCTTCCTGCATGCTTTCAATAAGCGTGCCGCGCTGCGCATGCTGCCAGCTAATAAGCGGCGTAATTACAGCAGGTAGGCTCAGTGCCAGAATAAGCAACTCGAGCCTGCTCAATTCAGTTATGTCAAACAAATAAAGACTGAGGGCGCTCAGTAAAAAGGAAATAGCGATAGCGGTCAGTGTGCCCCGTAAGAGTGGCATAAAGAAGCGATGTTTTATCAGCGTCTTGGGTTTGAATGAGACAGCCACCTATTCAGGATGGCATAATTCACCCTGCAAGGTAGAGAAAAATGTTATTCGAGCTTTAGCCAGCTGCCCTGCCAGTCAAAGTACTCGAGGCCAGAAAAGCGCTTTTTGTAATCATAGTAAGACGCCTCGTGATACGCATAACCAGGGTAATAAAGCTGCATGCCCTTTGCTTTGGCCCAGTAGATGGATTGCAGAATCATAAAAATGCCGGGGCTACGGTGGCTTTCAGCCAGGTCAAAACACTGAAAGACGCTCGAGCAAGCTGCGCTGCCTAGATCCAGATAACTTATGCCAATCAGTTTATCGGCCTTATAAAGACAAACGCTCAAGCACTCACAGGGAACCGTAGCAGGTTGCCGTGAGACAAAGACATAAATCGACTCGGGAATATTCGTGGTAAAGCGCGCCCTATGATTGTCAAAAAGCTGATGCACTTCATGATTGACAAAGGCCGGGACAATACTGACCCTAAGGTCTTCATTCTTTTTCAAAATGCGCTTATGAATGCGACTTTCCTTAAAGGCATCAAGCTGCATGCGCAAGGGCATAACGTGTTTTTGTGGCAGTTCTTGAAGAATGCTGTAGCGGTAAAAATAGCTGCCAAAGTGCCGCCAGCCCTCATTCCAGAGGTAGTCCATGGCTTCAGGCGCCACCTGAAAATGATAAAAGTAGTCGTTGATAAAGCTAATCATAATAGTCCAGTGCTCGCCTGATTAAGTCTAGCCGATTTACCGCCCAGGGTTTGCTAAGCCGCCTGCCATAATAGAGCGCCTGCTTTTCCAGCTCTGCCCGTAAAAGTTCATTTTTTTGTTTCAGTAAGAGAGGGCCAAAGTGTAACGCCAGGTCAGGCTCGAGCCCCTCATAGGCTGCCTCTTGCCCCGGTTCAAAGCGTAAAATGATGTAAGGCCAAAAGCCGCTGACCATCGTTTCATTTGTCAGTTTGTAGCCATGTTCTAAGGCCCAGGTACGCAGTATTTCGGGTCTGTCATTGGCCTGTAAAACCAGGATACTGGGAAGTTTTTCTGGCGTCAGAATCTTCAGAATGGTGGCTGCGCCCATGCCAGAAATACTCAAACTTTCAAATTCACCCTGTTTAACGGCTTTTAAGCCGTCACCCAAGCGCACGTCGGCAGGGTAGCCTTTTAGAGCGGCTTGCGCCCTTGCAAAAGGTTCCTGGTACTTTTCAACTACGATGACTTTTTTAGCTCGAGCTGTCTCAAGGAGATAACGCGGCAACTTGGCATGATCACTGCCAATATCAAGATGGGTGTCTGTCCTTATCTCCTGGGCAACGGCAAGTAGCCTGGCAGAAAGCTTGGTGTTAAGACCAGTGTTGCAACTCAAGAATATTGCCTTCGGGGTCGGCGGCGTAAAGAAAACGAATGCTGCCTGCGCCCTCAATGTTTCTAGTCACCACCTGCCCCAGCGCCCTGCCACCTGCTTCTATAACGGCCTCGAGGCAGGCATCAACATCATCCACTTCAAAAGCCAGATGCCCAATCCCCTCCCGGTTCGGGGCGCTTTCGGGTTTCTCAAGCGCTTCCTTGTACGAGAAAATTTCCAGCGTTGGCCCGTTTTGCCCGTGACCTGGTAGGCGCAAGTGAACACCCTGCAAGGCTGCGCCGCTGACGCCAGTGGCTTTTTCCAGCCATTCTCCTGACTGATTTCTTTCAGGGGGTACAAACTCGCAGTTAAAAATCCGGGTGTAAAAGTGGGCCAGTTTGCGCCAGTCTTTGGCAATGATATTGGTATGAGCGTAGCGGACGTTCATACGAGCGCTTTTCTAATTTGCTTGAGATGATTGTCGTTATGCCAGACAACTTTGTCAAACTCATCTTTTAGCGTGTGGAGCCCGGTTTCACTATGCACAAATTCCAGGTGCCCCTGTGACGCATAATGCAACTCTGCCTGCAACATAATCATGCGTCTGACACTCACATAGACGTCTTTGCTCGCCTCAAGCGGAAGGCTTAAATAGCTAAGGTTGGTTGCCCATAAATCTTGATTGAAGCTCCAGATAACCGTTTTGGGTTCGCTTATGATCCTGCGAATGCGGTCATAAAGTACGGTTTCAGCATCTGTCAGATGATGCAATATCTCACGAATGGTCCATTTGCCAGGAGCATAGGTTTTGTCTAGATCTTCGTCAGGCAGATCAAAATAAGGGACGGTTTCATTTTTGCTGCGCTCGAGCTCTTCAAGGATAGGCATCTTCTTATCCTAACGCGAATTAAGCCATGGGTGATAAAGCAGGCTTCACTTGTTCAAGAGGGGCCAGATAAACGCCAGTAACCTTTGACACTCGTTGCCGGAATGTCCGGGCCAACCGGGCCAAGATTCCAGAAGTGATCATTGTAATTATTGACATTATCGTTGCCAAAAACACCCATAATGGCGTAGATCTCCGCTGGTGTTTGTACCTCAGTGGCAGCGCTGGCCCAGGCTTGCCGCAAGCTTAAGCCTCTGCTAAAGATGGCTTCGCCAAAGACTTGACCCTCACGATTATTGTCATACGTGGTATTAGCATAGGCCAGCATGAGGTGCAGACCGTTAAAGGCGCGGCCCCACTGTAACCACCAGCTAATCCCGGCTTCTTTTTCCTGCAGGGGACCACAGGCAGCTATAGCCAGCCACTCGAGGTCATTTTCTCCCCAGCTGGCCTGATCTGAAGTGAAACTACGCCTGTCTTGCAGAGTTTCAAAGAAAAACCCCAGACCGTAGGCATGACCGGTATAGAAAACGAAATCGGTGCTGTCGACGCCTGAGGCATCGGTTTCGCGAGCAAAGTCCCTTTGAAAGGCCGAGGTCTCGCCCCAGTTAAAAGCAATATCAACGCCTGCCTGCTTGACCTGCTTTAAAAAGCCCTCAGTGTTGGAAGCGGCATAAGGCAGACCCTGACTAAGACCAATCCACTCAGCACCGACACTGGTTTTAGCGATTTGTTGTGTAGCTACTAAGGCAGGCGGGCTAATGGCAAGCGTCTGGCTGGCCCAGCTGCTTATGCCGTTGGCATCTGTGACCAGAACCGTTAGGGTTTCCTCAGTTACATTTTCTCGCCCGCTTACGCCATAACTCAGGCTCGAGGCATTCCCAACAGTTAAAGGGGTAGTAGAAGATGACCAGGCATAACTGTAAGGTGCTTTTCCGCCGGAAACCTGGCTTGTTGCCTTAATGGTATTACCTGAAGATACCGACATAGTCAGGCTGACCTGCGGAGCGTCTTCTAGGGCAGGAATAAGCAGGTTGCGCACTTCAAAGCTTTTACCCTCGAGGTTGAAACTGCCTTTAAACAGATAATGAGGTGCGATTTGTTGCACGGCCATATCTAAAGGTGGTGCGTAGTAAACCATTTCTGACTGAAGACACAGTGTGCCGAGTTGCACGCGGGAGCTGGCACAGTTGTTTTGTAAAGAAATCATGTCCTCGTTGACATCAAAATATTTGGCGGCAGCTCTTAGCTTTGCCTGGCTGGTTGACAAAAGAGCCGCCCTTTGACCCTCCGCCAGTACGCGAAAAGCATAATTCAGCTGGGTAACAACCCCATCGCCATCAAAAACAATTTTGACATCGGCGCCGGGGCCTTTCAGGGTATAGCCGTTGGGCGTTACGGCTTCAAAATCTATTTGCGTGTCCAGAAACGTATCGGTAATGACGGCTCCGGCTTTATCAACAGCTTCAAAGCGAGAGTGACCTATGTTTGCGGTGCCGCCCTGAACCTTTAGGCCTGCAGCCTCAAGAGCTGCTTCAGCCCGGCTTAGCGCATCTGCATCACTTAAAATCTTGATATTCTTTATTGCTTCAAAGTCAAAGCCTTCACGAATGGTGCGGTTATTATCTTCATCACTTTCTCCTATGCCAAGAGGGCGCATGGTCAGAGCCTGAAAACGCTCGCGGTTCAAATAACGAATGCTGCCATCACTGGCAATAATGGATTCGTCTATTCCGAGAGCGTCAGCCAGCAGCTTTGCCCTATCAGGATTCACCGGATTCTCAAGCACATAGAAAACGGGCAAATAATTAAAATCAAAAATCAGAATGGGATTATTGACACAGGAACTTAGTCCAAGAATACAGCTTAGTGCCAGGGCAAGACCCAGCTGCCTCATAGTATGACCTCCAGAGAATGCATGAATACAGCTAGCCTCGAGCTAAAAAGTAACGGTGGCTTCTGAGGTCCCAAAGGTCAGGGTCAGGATGCTGCCCGGTGCCAGATCAGGAACGCTGGTTGCCTGAACGGATACCCGAATTTCGGCGGTATTGTTACCACCCGAGGTGATGATTTTTTGCAGAGCGGCAACGTCTGCTTCTTTTAAAGCAATGCCTATAAAGGCGTCCTCTGTTACGGTCATAAATTTCTTGAGATTGCTTTTGTCTTGCTCGAGCTCGAGTAGCTTATTTAGCCTGAAGCTGGGCAGCGTATAGCTTTGCACTTCGTCACGCAGCGTCACATCAATCTTTATATCTGTAATGCTTATATTGCAGGGGATTAAACTGCTGGCTGTTTCAAGTAGGGTTTCAGCGTCAAAGCCCAATTTAAAGAGACTTTGACTCAGATTAAGGGCAATAGGTGAAGAGCTGGTATCCAGATCGGCAAATTGACTTGTCAGGCTACCACTACCCAGCGCGGTGGTTTGCAACTCACCTCCGCCAATTTCAACCTGTACCTGTTGCCCCAAAATGCCAATGGGGTCAGCCAGGGTTTGTGGCGGGATGACTGAACTGCAAGCTACCAAGCCAAAAATCAGAGAGGCAAAAAGAATAAGTTTCATAGGGTCCTTAAGAGAGCAGGGCAAGGCTCGAGCCTTGCCCTGAAAAGTATTAGGGAGCGGGTAGTCGGAAAACTTTCAAAGTGCCACCATCGGAAGCTGTCCACATAACATCGCCATTGCTCATGGTAACCATGCTGTCTCTGCTGTTTAATAAGACGCCCGCTGCCAATTCGGTTTCAGCTACGATGGTGTCTCCTTGCGGATTTACTACCATGGCAAAGAACTTGCCAGCAGTTGTCTCCCAGGCCACCAGAATATTGGCACCGTAGCGACTTGAGCGTATATATTTAATGTCTGTACCCTCTTTGAGCTTGGTGCGCGTAGCGGTACCTTCTTTGTCAAAGTTTAATATGCCTATTTCATTAAGCTTACCTGGGAATACATTGTTTTGGATCAGGTAGCTGAGGACGAATTTCCCTCCTCCTACATTACTAAGGCCACCGATGTGACCTGAGCTAACGCCCTGTCCAAGAGCAGGTACTTCAGTGATGGTGGTACCATCTACGACAAACTTATTCTTGCCAAAGAGATCAACCTGTCTGACCTCAGCCCCTTGATTGTCAAAAACATGTAGTCGGAAATCTTTTGGAAATGAATCTCCCACAGTTATATTGAGGATATTGGTGCCGTCATAAAGGGCCAGAATATCCAGACTATGTGAGGTTCCCCAGGCTTTGACAAGACTTGGTGAGGTGCCGTCACTATCCAGCATAAGCATGGACATACCTGTATGTACGTCAGGAGCAGCTGGCGTGCCAAAGTTGTTATTGTGATCAAAAGAAACGAACCATTTATCTGCAACCGGCAAGATAGCAACTCTGCGGTAGTCTAAAGGATTAAGCATGGCAGTATTGCCAAAATACTTAAACTCACTTTCCTGACCTGGGGGTACCCAAACGCCTGGCTTACCATTATCTACTACCAGCGTTTCACCGCCACCTATAACTTTAAAAGCCATTTGATCTTTTCCTGTTTTAATGAGATAGGCAATCTTAGTACCATCCGTACTAACGGTACCGGCATTTCCTGTACCCAAATCCTGGTCGGTACCCACTGGATTTCCAGCTGCATCAAGGCTTGTTAGCATGAGTTTATTGTCTGTTTGCCTGGTCCAGAGAATATAGCCACCGCCATTAGGATTGGCAGCTAAAGGCGCCATGGGTCGTTCGCTAAGAGGTAAGAAACTTGGACCATTCACAATTGGCAAAGTAACAACAGCTCGCTGTAGGTCCTTGACTTCAATAGTAAACGCATTTGGTGTAGGTGCTGCATTTATGGTAATGGTTGCTGAGGCAGTTAGAGCACCTGCTGTGGCAGTTAGGTTTGCTGTACCTGCGTCTCCTGTAGCTGGTGGCGTGTAATTGGTAGTTGTACCAGTAGCAGCAGAAAGAGTTCCGGCACCTGTCAAGGCCCAATTAATGGGGTCAGTTGCATTTTGCAGGTTGGCAGTAAAGGCAACAGCTGCTCCCCCTATAGTAACGGTAGCCGTGTTTGGTGTGACCGTTAAGCTCGGGGTAGGTGCTTGTGCTGCATTAATGGTAATGCTTGCGCTGGCTGTTAAGGCCCCTGCTGTGGCAGTAAGTGTGGCAGTTCCTGCGTCACCTGTGCCTGGCGGTGTGTAACTGGTTGTTGCTCCGGTGCTAGCTGAAAGTGTGCCAGGTCCAGTAAGTGTCCAATTAATCGTATCAGTAGCATCTGCAAGGGTGGCATTAAAGGTGACAGCTGCTCCCCCGACGGTGACAGTGGTTGTGGTGGGGTTTACCGTGAGAGTAGGAGTTGGCGCAGGACCTGTTCCTTTAGGGGTTGCAAGGATCATGGTCCAGAAAGAATTGGCGGCAGTGCGTTCTAAACCAACCCCCAAATTTGTAACCGTTGGATTCATGATGTTGGCGCAGGCCTCGGCGTCAGCGAGCCAGGCATTAAAGGCGTCTTCTGGTACGGCTGGTAATGCAGTACGTTTGCGATTTTCTAAGGCGCTGTCAGCTTCAAAGCCTCGAGCCTGTAGTCGTTCCAGCGTGCCTGGAGCCACATGCTCTTCATTATTGGTTTGAGACATGGCGACACTGTGAAACCAGGCCGTGTCCAAAATGGTTTCTACCCAGGTCACCGGATTTGTTGCAGCAAAGGCCTGGGTACCACAGGTACGGGCTTCTGATCTTGCCGTATTCACCAGGGCCAGCATGGCAATTTCTTCAGGGTAGGGCTGAAAACGTTTGGCAGCTTCACCTGGACTCGAGTTACAGGATGAAAAAAGTAAAGCCACCAAGATAGCTAAACCAAGAATTCTACTTGACTTCATTATGCCTCCCAGCAATAGAACAACTAAAGACTCTCATCTCCTCACCTCAAATGACAGGCTTAAACTGTCGCCACATACATTTTCCTGGCCTCCTTTTCTGTGACTTATAGCTTGAAAACCGGGTTTGCCGGAGTTTTCTGTGGTGTTTGAGTTAGCTGTTTGTAAAGCAGATGATTGGTGGTAGCGCAAAAAGCGTGGCGACTTAAATCCATCTTTTTTAAAGCTCGCCTTTTCTGCCATGGGTCACGCTTAACTCTTCCCAAGAGCTTACGTAAAGGGTCGTTACTGGAGCGTGATTGAATCGTGATTTTACCGTCTGGGACACAGTTTTGTCTAAGTGCTGCAGAGCGCAAAGCGTGCTGACAGTGTAGGCGGTCGATACTTTCTCTAGTACAGCTAGCTTTTAGACTGGGGCATGGAACTTTACTTTGGTACCGGTGGCTACAGTAATGATGATTGGTTGGGCCTGCTTTATCCAGAGGGCACAAGGTCAAATAAATATCTGGAAATTTATGCCCAGTACTATAACGCAGTAGAGTTAAACAGCAGTTTTTATGCCATTCCTGGAATTCGGGCATTTGAAGGCATGGTTAAGAAAAGTAAGGCAAGGGTGCGTTTTGCTGTTAAGGCCCATCAGTCAATTACGCACACCAGAGATGCCGATGATGACACTTACCAGCGGCTGCTTGAATCTGTGGAACCCTTGCGGGCTGCCGGAATGCTTGGCCCTTTTTTGTTACAATTTCCGTATTCGTTTCACCGCACTGCTGATAATCGGCGTTATTTAAAGTCAGTTGTAGACCGCCTAGCTGGAGAGCGTTTAGCGCTCGAGTTCCGACACCAGTCCTGGGATAATGACGAGGTGCGTCAGGCTTGCCGAGATCTGGGCGTAGCCTTTGTCAGTGTCGATTATCCGCCTTTAACAGGCCTGCCAAGTTCAGGTTTATATCTCACGGGAGATACCGCATATTTGCGACTTCATGGTCGCAACCGCGAAAAATGGTGGGACGGAAAAGATGCCAGTGAGCGCCATGATTACCGCTATACACCTGAAGAACTCAGGCCCTGGGTTGAAAGCATTCTGGCCCGTCAGGATGACCTTTCACAGCTCTATTTGTTTATGCAAAATACTACCAAAGGACACGCACTTTACAATTTGCGCATGCTCAAAGAGCTGTTTAATGAACGGGGCCTCGAGGTAGCCATAGGCTGGTAAAAGGCGCCACTTCTTTTAAGTATTAGGCCTTTAAGTATTAGCTTCAGCGTAAAGTGCCTTTGTGATAGCGGGTAGTTGCTTATTTAAGAGAAAGCGGGCAACGCTTAAAACCGTCATGTCTCTGAGGCTTAAGACAACAGAAACCTCAGGGTTAACCCGTTGCATCAGCAGGACCTTGTCATGATACTCGAGTAAGACACTCGTCAGATTATTGGCGTTCAGTTTATCGCCCAGTACGCTGGCAGCCGAGGTAAAGAATTTAAAGTAGCCAGCAAAGGTGGCAGGATCTTCAATTTCCCGCCCCAGATTTAAGAGGCAATCTCCTTGCGCTGTGACCAGCATGACCGACTCTATATCTTCGGTAGAGAGAAAGGGCTCCACCTGACGCTCTAAAGCTGCGAAACTAGGATCTTTACTTGGTTTTAAGCTAATAGGCGCAGCAGATGGTTGTGCCTGGGTATTGTGCCGGGCCTGACTCTGATTCAGGATTTTTTGAATTTTGGGCAGCAAGTCGGTGGGGTTAAAAGGCTTCTTGATGACATCAATTGCCCCGACTTCTTTGGCCTGTTCATGTACGCTCTGGTTGACAATGCCAGAAATAAGAATGACCGGAATATGCTTATGTTTGGCGTCGGCTTTTAGTACCTGAGTCAGCTCAAAGCCGTCCATACCTGGCATAACCACATCGGCAATGATGAGATGGGGTTCATGATCATGCAGGACCTGCAAGGCTGCCTCAGCGCTTTCTGCGGTAAAAACCTCGAGCTTATGGGGTGCCAGAATGCGCTCTAAGGCTTTACGCACACTGACACTATCATCAACAATAAGAAGCCTAGGCATGGTGACCTGCTTTCTGCACAGGCGTTTGATTTTTTGGTCTTGCACTGGTGCAGAGTTGCTTAGTAAACAAACTCAGCTCAGGAAAGGCAAAAAATCTGGCACGCTGTCTTTTTTGCATTAGTGGCTTGAACCTGCTTTCTCGCGTAAATGGTCAAGCTCAACTGCTACCTTAAAGAGCAGTTCTTTGGTGCTGTGGTTTATAGAAGTGTAGGCTGACAAAATCTGTGATTCCTCGAGTCGCTCAAAGAAAAACTCTGTATCATTGCTATCTTCTGAAGTAAGAAAAATCTGAATAAGGGCTGCTTCGCCCACATAGTGGCTGATTTCAGCGTGGCAAATTTCACCGTGGCGCAGTACCACGATGGCTTCTTCTTCATTGATGCGCAGATAGAGCTTGCCCGAATGCTTATTTTGATTTAAGGACATCATCAGATCAAAAAGCGTAAGCACCTCTAGGGTACCGCTGATTTGCGGGCTTTTCGGAATGACCATAGAGCGGGGCAACTGAGTCTGTTTGGTGCTTGGTTGTTTGGCTTTTTCTAGGTTCTGAAGGGCCTGGACAATGGCGTTGGCAGTGCTGCTACTCGGTAAACTCAGGTCATGATCTTCGGTGAGTTGGTCGCCGCTATTGTCCAGTAAAATAAAGCTGCTTTGGGCCAGTGATTCATCACTGCGCACAATTTCGTAAAAGTCCTGACCACTCATGTCAAAAACGTCGTAGCTACTTACAATGGCGTCAGGCTTGTCGCGCTCGAGCATGGTGAGGGCATAGAAACCTCCATCGGCCAGTTGACAGCTTATACCCACTCCGGCACAAACTCGACTGAGTTCAGCGGCTTTGGTTTGGTCTGTCATGACGAGGAGAACTTTCATAAATTGTTAAAAAACACCCTTCTATGTATCATACGTTTCGTGGCCCTAAGTAGCTGCTAGGCTTTTCACACCTTAGCCAGAGGCTGAGCTGTCATAACCTAGCCTAATCCCTGGCTATGACAAAAAACTAACGGGACAAAAAAGCGCTGATTCATAGGCTTTCCTGGGCAGTGACCTGACTTAGAGCCGTAACCAGGGTAAGTTCATCAACGGGTTTACTGAAATAAAGAGTGGCACCAAGCTCGAGGGCAACATTGCGGTGTTTATCCCCGGCTCGAGTTGTCATAATGATAACGGGTGTGGCCTGAGTTTCTGGGCGGCGGCGCACTTCTTCTAAGAGTTCATAGCCGTTCATGCGCGGCATTTCTAAGTCGCTCAAAATGGCATCAAAGTGTCCGTTTTGTGTGAGACCTTTTTGCACCAGCAGATCAAAGGCTTCCTGACCGTCACCTGCCGTGGTGACCTGATAACCTGCTTTCTCGAGCATTTTGCCAATAACTCGCCTGACACTTAAGGAATCGTCAACCAGCAAGAGTTCTTTTGCCTTGCTGGGCTGCTTTCGCTGGTGAGCTGTCTCAATTTTATTTTTGTGCTGACTGAGCTTGCTAAGCCCTACGGGGTCAAGCAGCAAAATAATCTCGCCATTTGGAGCCAGCGTTGCATTTGAAAGATGCTCGAGCTTAGCCAGTGCCGGGTTCAATTCACGAATAACCACTTCGCTCAAATCCAGATGCTCATCGACAATAAAGGCAAAGGTCTGCCGCTCCGCCTGAGTAATAACGATGGCAAATTCTTCACTTAGCTCTCTCTCAGGAAAACCAAACAGCTGTCTCAGATCTAAGAGCTCGAGGGTTTTATCCTGATAGCTGATCATTCGCTTGCCGTCGACAACTGGGCAGTGTTCCTGGCTTAGACGCTGCAATGTTTCTATGCTGTCTGAACCAAAGGCAAAGGTTTGATCAGCCACCTTGACCAGCAGGGCATCTGAGATAAGCAGGGTAAGGGGCAGTTTTAGCGTAAACCGCGTGCCCTTGCCCAGTTCGGTATGCAGGCTTATCTCACCTTTAAGCCGTTTGACAGCACTGGCAACGGCGTCCATGCCGACACCACGTCCGGCGTCGGTACTGACTGCTTGTGCAGTTGACAAACCTGGAATGAAAATGAGCTGACAACTTTCTTCAAAACTCATCTGCTCGAGTTCCTGGGCAGTTTTAAACCCTTTTTCCAGTGCTTTTTGTTTTAAACGCTCAACATTAAGCCCTGCGCCATCATCTTGGACTTCCAGATAGACATGGTTACCCCGGTGAAAAGCTTTAAGCTGGATAAGTCCTTCGGCGGTTTTTCCTCTGGTGATACGCTCGTCCCTTGCCTCAATGCCGTGACTGATGGCATTGCGGACCAGATGCAGCATAGAGTCGCTGACAGCCTCTAAAATGGTGTTATCCAGTTCGACATTTTCCCCTAACGTTTCAAGCCGATAGGCTTTATTTCCGCTGTTTCTCAGGAGGCGTTTTAACAGACCATAGAGCTGTGAGATAGGTACCATGCGCGCCCGGCTGATCTCCTGACGAAGCTGTTTGGAGATGCCCTGCAAGCGCTCATTTTCATCCTGACTGTTTTTATAGTAGCTACTTAACTCTTCACCTAACTCACTAATATCGCTGGCCATTTCGGAAACGCTGCGGGCCAGAATATTCAGATCGTTATAGGTATCAAACTCGAGTTCGTCAAACATTTCCTGTAAAGAGCCACTGATACGGGCTTTACTGGGACTAACCGAACTTGTTTGAACAGTCTGATTTTGCCTGAGCTGCGGGTTTAAATACTGGTTTTCAAACTCACTTAGCGTGCGGAGCATGCGGTTGCGACTTGCTTCCATAAGCAGACTTACTTCGCCCAGGCGTTCTAACTGCTGAGCCATGCGGCTACGCAGGCTAATAAGGTCACCTGCTAAGTCCATGAGGGTATCAAGTTTCTCGGCATTGACCCTGACCGTAGAAAGTTTTTTCGTATTGGGAGCAGCGTTTTCCTGCTCTACCTTGGCTCTGGATTTGAGTTGGGGCAAGTAGCTTTCTAAACTTTGCTGTAAGCGCCCCAGCTGTTCCTCGGCATCGTTGGCATTGCCGCCGGCCAGGAGCATCAGCTTATCTAAAACATCTCTGCCTTTGGCAAGACTTTCTAAGATGCTGTCGTCAAGCTCGAGACCCTCTTCTTTTACCAGACGACAGAGGGCTTCCAGGTCGGCAGCGACATCTCCAAGTGGCATAAGCTCAACCATATAGGCAGCACCTTTTATGGTGTGCATGGCCCGGAAGAGCGTTTGCAGCGCTTCCTCATCAGAGAGATTTTGTCTCAGGCTGTCCAGTGCCAGATGGGCAACGTCCAGATGTTCTTTGACTTCTGGAGCAAAGTAGTCCCAGACATCCTGCTGAGTTTGATAAAAGCTTTCAAGGCTAAGGGCCAGCTCTGACTTACTGTCTTCTGCCTCTGAATAGGGGGTGCCCAGAACCTTTGCAAGTTTTTGCTTGAGCCGGGTTAACTCAGACTCTAAGTTCGTCTGACGACCTCTGGCCGTATCGAGCATAAGACCCAGGACAAAACTGCCCTCTTTTAAGCAACTGATGGCGTCACCGCTTAAAGCCAGCTCATTGTCCCTTACCCTGACCATCAGGTCTTCAAGCTGATGGGCCAGATCACCCATAGCCTCGAGCCCGACCATGTAGGCGGCACCCTTTAGCGTATGAGTAGCGCGAAACAGCCGACTGATGACATCAGGTCTGACCTCATCTGTTTTTAGGTCATCAAGACTGAGCTCGATAAGCTCTAGGATTTCTTCGGCTTCGGGCGCAAAAAAGGACCAGTCTTCCTGATGTTCGCGGTAGAACTGTTGCAAACTTTGACTGATGCTGTTCTTGCGGATAGTTTTTGTCCTGTGCGTTTCTTCTACAAAAAGCTCAGGCTGAGTTTTGATCAGGTCAGTCAGTAATTTGGCACCGCCAACGCTGTTAAACTGCAGGCCCACCTGACCTTCTTTACCAGTTCGGGCAATTGACTCGAGGCTAGCACCAAGAACCGCCGAAACCTTCTGTAACAGCAAATGTACGGTGTCAAACTGTTGCTCAGAAAAACGGTCACTCTTACTTAAAAAGCGCTCGGTTAGCTCACAGAGTTTGGCTATTTGCTCAAAGCCATACAGGGCAGCCGTACCTTTTAAGCGGTGGGTTACAACGCTCAAATTCTTAAGCTTAGAAGGATCGGCTAAGCTTTCTAGGGCACTGTCAAAGCTGCTTAGGGCGTCCCAGGCATCCAGCAAAAAGCTTTCAAGAAGTTCGCTTTGTGGCGTAGGTATCATCATTTATCCTAGGCGGAAACGGGCCAGACTTCGGTTTAACTCCTGGGCCAGCTGGCGCAACTGTTCGGTGGCGTCTCGAGCCTGAATGACATAGGGTTCTGAACCCTGGCTAAGCTGTGACATCGAACCAACGGCTTTGTGAACGGTTGCAATTCCCTGAACCTGGGTCTGGGTGGCTTGCGAGATAAGTTCAGCAAGCTGGGCTGACCTTTTAGAGATGGCGCCAATTTCTTTAAGCCGCTGCCCTGCTTCGGTGGCGACATCGTAGCCGGCTTCAACCTGCTCGTTGCTGTTTTTGACTTTATGTACTACGTCTTTAATATCACGCTGCACATAACTAATGAGGTCAGTAATACGGCCAGCAAATTCGGCAGATTCCTCAGCAAGGTGTTTTACTTCCTCGGCAACGGTCGCAAACCTTGCTCCGGCTTCTCCGGCTCCGGCAGCTTCTAGCGCTGCACTTAGCGCCAGCAGATTTATCTGTGAAGAGATATGCGTTACGGATTCAACAACGCTCGAGATTTCTTCAGAGTGTTTATTCAGACTGCTCATTTGCTTGGCAACTGATGCAACGTTGGCCTTAATTTCTTGCATGCCCTGCAGGGTTGCATTAACAGATACTTGCCCTTTTTCCGAGGCTTTCAGAGTAAGTTGTGCTGCTTTGGCTGAGGCATTGGCTTTTACTGCCATCTCTCTAATGGCCTTATGAACCTGAACTATATCCAGCCGTGCTTTTTGAGCTACCATAATTTGTTTTTTGGCGCTAAGCACGATGGCCTCTGTCGTTTGTGACATGACTGTAGCGTTGCCATTTACTGATTGGGCTGAAGTTTGCACCTGATTAATAAGACCGCTCAAGTCTTCAATCATGTGATTAATGGCTCTGGCCATGTTACCCATAACATCATCACTGATCTGACCCCGTTGACTCAGATCACCCTGAGCAATTTCGTTGAGCACCAGCATAAAGCTATCAATATTTTCCTGTAGCATGCGCGCCTGAACCAGAGAATGTTCCTGCAGTGCCAGCTTTTCTTCTTGCAAGAGGCGCTCGGTCTGGGCTTCCTGTTCTTTTTGGGCGAGTAAAGCTGCATTGGTCTGGCGGGTTTTGCGCAGGAAGAAGTGCAGCGTTAAGATTGCCAGTACCGTAACGGCCAGGATAAGCAGAATGATGGTTCTCAAGCTGGACTGAGCCTGAGCAGCAACGCTACTAAGCGGGAGGTTGACTTCCATAACGCCGCGTACATCGCCAACTTTCCAGTCGGTTTTAGGGCTGTCGGCTCGAGTATTGTGGCAGGCAACGCAAGACTCTTCCATGATGTCTGCATGGGCATAGCGCAGTACCGATTCTCCATTTAGCGTTTCAATGCGGTAAAAAGGTTCTGCCGGGTTAGCTTTAAGTGCAGCAATGGCTTCCTGTTCAAAACTGTCTCTTGGCCCCCCATCGGTGCGCCAGGGAAAAGGGTAGTCACTGTAAAGTCTAAAGCTACCGCCTGAGCTGTCGTGCGAAATTTTTTCGCCCAGCAAGATGGTCAGCGTAGCGGGTATGGGAATCGCACCTGGTGTATTTAGAAAATCATGACTGACGGTGCCACCAACCGCTTTAACCCGGTCAACGACATTGGCACTGTAGGTGCTGCGCATCGTCACGATGGTATTACGCAGACTGCTGGCTTGCTGCAAAGCCGTGCTGGTAATAAGATCTGCCTGCATGCGGTTGGCCTGCCAGATCATGAGACCAATAACCAGAAGAAAAGCGGAAGCCAGGGCTAAGATGATAGGGTCTAAAAAGCCCCTTGCTCCGGCTTCGCTAGCTTGAGCAGTTTGAGCATCACCGCTTGCCTGACGAGTTCCAAAACGGGCAAAGAGGCCTCGAGCCTCGGTATGCGCAGGTTCAGAATCAATGATGAGCAAAGCATCATCACTCTGACTGGCATACAGTTCTTCAAAACTGCTTGACTTTGACAGATCCACTTCTTCATCGCTAAAAACGGTGGTGATGTCAAAATCATCATTTGCATCTGTTTCCAGAGCAACAGCCGGGAGATTATGTTGGGTAGCTCTGGCCTGAAGTCGGCTAATTAGATCGGGTTCTTCCTCGAGTGCTATGACTTGCTCAGAAGATTGTGTCAGCTGATCTGCTTCAGCTTCCTCGGCATCCGGGGCATCTTTGGCCTGACCAAAGCGCCCAAATAGGTTAAAAATCTTTTTCATAGTCTAATGACTCGCTTAGGCTAGACGAAAGCGCTCGAGGCTCTGGGTGAGTTGCTCGGAAAGTTCCTGCAGGCGTTTGGCGACATCCTTACCTTGCTCAATGCTGCTTTGGGAGGCCTCGGCCATGGCGGTCATCTGGGCAACCGCATTATCCACATCGCCGACGCCACTTACCTGTGCCTGAGTTGCACTTGAAATAAGCTGGGCTAACTGGGCGCTGCGCTCAGAAATACTCGAGATTTCCTTAAGCCTTTCCCCGGCGGCGGTGGCAACGCGGTAACCTTGCTCTACCTCTTTGGTGCCGTCTTCAACACTAATAACGACTTCTTGCACCTCGGCCTGAACTCCTTTAATCAGTTCAGCAATGCGCCTCGTTGCTAGCGCCGAGTCATCGGCGAGTTTTCGCACTTCGTCAGCTACGATGGCAAAGCGGCGTCCAGCTTCACCAGCACCAGAAGCCTCAATGGCGGCGTTCAGTGCCAGCAGGTTAGTTTGTCTTGAAATGCGGGCAATGGTATCAACAATTTCTGAGATTTCTAAAGAACGATCCCCCAAGCTCTTAATGCGTTTGGCAATCGCCTGCACCTCACGCCGAATGTTTTGCATACCATCCAGCGTATTGGTTACCGCTGATTGCCCTTCTTGAGAGGCTTTAAGGGTTTGCTCGGCTGACTGGGCCGAGACTCGAGCATTTTCTGCCATTTCACGAATAGAGCTACTTACCTCAATGACTTCATGGCGAGCTTTCTGCGCCTCGAGGGCTTGCTTTTGGGTACTACTGGTAATGGCCTCGGTGGTTTTAAGCATGGCCTCAGAGCCTTCATTAACAGAAAGGGCTGCCGTTTGCACATCACGCAGCAGGTAGGCAACTTCTTCAACCATCAGGTTAATTGCGTCAACCACGTTGCCCAAGACGTCTTCGGTAACCTGACCACGCTGGGTTAGATCACCCTGAGCGATATCCATGGCGATATCCAGAAAGTTGGCAATATTGGCCTGTAAGTTTTCCCGCTCCTGGCGCTCGAGCTCGAGTTCCTCTTCGGTTCTTACCATGCGTCTTAAACGTAAAATGGCAGTGTTCATCGAGTGACCCAGATAGCCAACTTCATCATTGCTACGAATTTCGGCAAGTTGACTGAGGTCACCCTGAGCCACCTGATTTGCCAGAAAGGCGAGTTGCTGAATCGGACGGGAAATAGATCTGGCAATGCCAGTCGCTATCAGTAAAGCTAGAAGCAGAGTTATGCCACCCACGGCAATGGTCCAGGTCAAAATGGTATTGAGCACCATTAGCGCTTCATTACTTTCTTGCCGGGTGACAATAGACCAGTTAAGTTTTGCTACCGCAGCCATAATCTGGTCTTCTAACTCTGTACCTGCTGCAAAACTATCCGGTAGAATTTTGGCGAAGGTAAAAATAGCGTTAATCCCTTTTTCGTCAGGCTTAATCTCGCTACCAGCATTGCTGCTTACAAAGCTCTGGCGTAACTCGGGACTCAGCTGATTGGCATCGCTACCTCGCTCTAGACCAGGGTCAATAAGCGCTTTGCCCTGGGCATTAAAAAGCATGGCATAACCGCTTTCCCCAAACTGATGATCGGTGATGTGGCTAATCAGCTTATCGAGCACAAGAGTAGAGCGCATGATGCCAACGATCTGTGTTCTACTTTCATCCCAGATAGGAAAGGCAATAAGTAAGGCTGAGGTTTCTGAACTTTCATCAAACTCTGGTTGCGATATATAGTAGGCCCCTTTGCCCTGATTCCAGGCGGCCTGCCACCAGCTTTCATCTGCCTGATAGTAGTCAGAGAGGCGACCAGTAGTACCTAAGGTGGCACCGTAAATATCAGTTACAAAAAGCTCAGAGTGTTCTGGAAAACGCTTGAGAAAACCATTTAAGCTTTTGCTCACGCTGTTTTGCTCAGATTCTAAGGTGCTTTGTCTTAGGCTTTCACCTTCTGACTCTGATTGCCAGAGACCATCAAGATAGCTTATGCCTGCCAGAATTTCTGCTTCACTGCCGCTATAGCTTTGGTTGCGGTAAATGAGAGCATTACTGATTGCGTGGTTGCTGGAAAGCGCCTCGAGGGGCTGAACTTCTTCAATAAAAAAGGCTTTGGTCAAATCAACAATGCTCTGGGTTTGTACTTGCCGACTATCCGTGATTTGTCCCAAGAGGCTTTTTCGTACCTGATAAATGGTGCTAAAGCCAGCAGCGCCGAGGCTGACCAAAATGAGGCTGACCAGTGCCACGATTAGCTTGCTGCTAAGTCTGCCGCTTGGCTTTATAGGCGACGTTTCAGTGTTCTGGGAGCCCATAGTTTCAGGTTTAATGCTTAGTGCATCATCAAAAGCCGTACCAAATTGGGTGTTCATTTGACTGGTCTGGTAGGGGTTATAGGCATCTGACTGGGTTTGTTTAAAGAGCCGTGCAAAAAAGCCTTTGCTGTTTTCTTGCGGTACTTGGCTACCCTGACTTTGACTCCTAAAAGCGTCCTGTTGCCCCATAAGCTCTTGAATGGAGGTGGCCTCTTTTAAATCAAAGTCATCATCAAGTTCATTATCAAATAGTACTTCAAGCTCGTCTTCTTCAAGCACCTGAGGAATCACCTGCTCCTCGGTTTCTTGAGCCTGGGCACCAAACAGTTTGTGGGTATCAGCTGACATAGTCGCTCCTCAGGAATAAATTGCAAATTTTCATGACCTAAACCACCTCGAGCTGATGTTCAACCAGACTCAAAAGTCGCTGTATATCAAGCACATCAAAAGTCTTATCTTGATAGAAAGCTGTACCCTTGCTAAGGGGTTTCAAGGCGGTGGGCAGTTCTTCGGTCACTTGCTGATAATCAGCTTCTAGGGGTGCAAACCCCAGAACTTCATCTAGCGCCAGGGCCATAAGTTTGTTGTCCTGTTCCAGTACAATAGCCAAGTCTGTCTCGGTTTTGGGCAGACCAAAAATCTCATAGCTGTTGATGAGAGGCAAAATTGCGCTATCAACGGCTATGAGTCCCCAGAGACTGGCGCAGCTTCGAGGAACCGGGCTAAAGGTTTTGACAGGGATAATTTGTTTTACAAACAGGCTTTCGGCAGCAAAGTAATAAGAACCCAGTTTAAAATAACAGGCTCGAGTTGCAGATGCGCTGGGTCTGGTCATAATTATAAAAACTGACCGATTGCCGAAAGAATGGATTCTGGGGTAAAAGGTTTGGTAATGTAGTCATTGGCGCCCTGACGTTTTCCCCATAAAATATCGGTAGGCTGATTCTTGGAACTAACCAGAATGACAGGGATATTTCGGGTACTGCTGTCGCGCCGCAAGGCCCGTAAAACCTCAAAGCCATTGCGTTCTGGCATAACGATGTCTAGCAGGATAAGATCTGGTTGCTCGCTAGCAATATTGATTTCAACATTACTGCTTTCCAGGTAAGCTGTAACCTCATGATTGCCTGAACGAAGTATGGCTGCCAGCATATCGATGGTGGCTTTTGAATCGTCAATGACAGTGATTTTTGCCATAATTCACCTTTCTTGCTGATCTTGCACCCTTGCGGGTAGAGTTCACATGGATTGACGACGTAGGAGACAAAGCAAGAACGAAACTTATCTACAGCTTAGGAAGCCGTTTATGACAAAACTCTTACTTTGAGGGGCTCAGCCTGTTTTTGTAAGGAACATCACGTTAAGCGATCTAAAGGGAGGGCCACTTGACTTATTTGACTGCCTATTAAGGGAGAAAGGTGGTAAATGAAGCAAGGGGAACAGGTCGATTATTATTGCCTTTCCAACAAAGCATGCACCTTTTGCTCAGTTCTTTGGTTTCAACTCACACTAACCTTCTCGTTAGGCTCAAATTAGCTCGCACTAAGTGGTGCATCAGCACTGGTTTTGGCAAGGCTATAAGGCTCGGCAAGTCGAAACACGTTCTGGCTTGTTATAAGTTGCCCGAATGAAATAAGAAATGCCGATAGGACTACGGCAGGTTCTAGCCTTTTTGGGGTTTGTGCTAGGCGCAGGCACATCAGGGCGATAGGATAGAGGTGATGAAACTTTTACTCATTGTTCATAGAGATGAGGCCGCACTCGAAACATTTGTGACGGCTGTGCGCAAGGAAAAACTCTGCGGCTTTACCATGCTTGAAACAACAGGTGTGGGGCGGATTGCTGCAAAGGAACACTATGAATTTTCTATCGGGAGTTTAAGTAAGCTTCTGGAAGGGGAGAAGCTCAACAATACAACTCTGTTTAGTCTGGTGCCCGAGGAGCGGCTCGAGCGTGTCATGACCCTCATGCATAAGCTTTTACCCAGTTTCAGTGAGCCAGGGAATGGCATTTATGCGGTCCTAGATGTTAGTCAGTTTGGGGGGCTCGAGGAACCATGAGCGTTTTTCTCGAGCTGGCACTGGTACTGGCCATTATCGTGCTGGGAGCAAAACTGTCAGGCTTTCTAATTGCTAAACTCAATCAACCTATGGTGGTAGGCGAAATTACTTTTGGTTTACTGCTAGGGCCAACCCTGATTAATTTACTTAACTGGCCCCTATTCAGCCATCATGAGACAACCGCAGAAGTTGTGCACCTTTTAGCTGAACTAGGTGTCCTCTTCCTGATGTTTTTGGCAGGCCTGGAAACCGATCTGGTCGCCATGCGCAAAGTCGGTATTCCGGCGACCAGCAGCGCCGTTGGAGGAGTTGTTTTACCTTTTTTTGGTGGCTGGCTCTTAGGTACGCTAGCAGGCTTTCCTCAGAATGAAGCGATTTTTGTCGGCACCATTCTTACGGCAACCAGTGTTTCTATCAGTGCGCAAACGCTCATGGAGCTTGGCAAATTGCGCACCAAAGAAGGCACCACCATCCTTGGGGCTGCTGTCATTGATGATGTTATTGGCATTCTCATGCTTTCTGTCGTGGTGGCAGTTTTTTCTAATGGAGGAGAAGCGCCGTCTCCTATATGGTTAGTAGCGGTCAAAATGCTTGTTTTTTTTGCCATTGGTTTAGGCCTAGCTCCACTGATGCGCCGCATCCTGGCTTTTTTTGCTGATTTACCTGTTTCTGAACCTCTTTTGGCGGGTGCCATTGTTATTGCACTGATTTATGGTTGGTCAGCCGAGTATCTGGGGGGGGTAGCTGCCATTACCGGGTCTTATCTCGCGGGAATTATCTTGTCACAGAGTGTTGTTAAACATGAACTTGAAGAAAAAACTCAGGTGCTGGTATATAGCTTGCTGGTTCCTGTTTTCTTTGTTGATATAGGTTTGCGGGCAAATTTGCGAGAAGCTTTTTCTGGACCTTATGTGTGGCTGGGTATTGGCATTGTTCTGGTGGCTATTGTGGGTAAAATTATCGGCTCGGGTACTGGTGCCCTGATAACAAGATTCAGTTTCAAAGAATCCCTGAGAGTCGGTACAGGAATGATTTCCCGCGGTGAAGTGGGACTCATTGTTGCAGGCATTGGGATAGAGCGAGGAGTCATTTCGCCTGAGATTTTTAGCCTTATGGTGCTGATGGTGGTAGTCACAACCCTGGTAACCCCTATGCTGCTCAGGCTTAGTTTTGGTAGGGAGAGTCTTCAAAATCCTGAAGATACAGCCTCACAGGGCTAAAGACGTTTTGCCAGATCTAGCGCTGGCTCGAGCGTGGGTCAAGCACATCGCGTATACCGTCACCCAAGAGGTTAAACGCTAACACAGTTAGCAAAATGGCAATCGCAGGGGAGCTCGAGGCCCACGGTGCTTCGTTGATAAAATTACGCGTTTCTGAAACCATAGCGCCCCACTCAGGTATAGGGGGTTGTGCCCCGAATCCGATAAAACTAAGGCCCGCCGCAGTCAAAATGGCACTGCCTATGTCAAAGCTTGCCTGCACCATGAGGGGTGTAATGCTGTTGGGCAAAAGATGTCTAAAGGCAAGTCGTCCCTGAGTTGCTCCTAAAGCCCTGGCAGCATCGACAAATTCGACATGCTTTATCGCTAGAACCTGTGCCCTTAGTAAGCGGGCATAGCTAGGCCAGGACACCGCTGCGACCGCGATCATGACATTATTTAAGTTTGGTCCCAGTGCTGCTGAAATTGCCATGGCCAAAATAAGCGCTGGAAAGGCCAGAAAGATATCGGTAATGCGCATTAAGAAGTCATCCCAGAAGCCGCCAAGCAAACCAGCTGCTAGACCGATAACCGAGCCAACCAGCAAAGAAAGGCTAACCACAATGAGCCCCAGTCTGAGCGAAATGCGTGCTCCTTGTAAAACCCTGGAAAAGACATCCCTACCGAGCTGATCGGTGCCTAAAAAGTGGCTGCTACTAGGCGCCTGAAGACGTTCAGAAAGGTTTTGGGCAAGAGGGTCGCCTGAAATCAGTGGAGCAAACAGGGCCAACAAAATCATGATTAGGGCCAGGATGCTGCCCAGCATACTGCCAGGGTTCTTGACAAAGCGGCGCAGGTTGCGCTTTTGCAATTCGTTCATGCGTAGCTAATCCTCGGATCAAAGAAAGCGTAAAGAATATCTACCAGCAGATTAATCCCGGCATAGGTGAGACCTGCCACCAGAGTTACTCCCATAACTGCCGGAAAGTCCAGGCTGAGCGCACTCGAGGTCGCATAACTGCCAATCCCGGGCCAGGAAAAAATGGTTTCGGTTAAAACGGCACCTGTAAGAAGACTGCCTAGCAAATTGCCCAGAACAGTCAAAATAGGCAAGGCACCATTTCTTAAAGCATGTTTTAAAATAACCCAGCGTTCACTGATGCCTTTTGCCCTGGCAGTACGAATATAGTCCTGGGCTAAGACCTCAATCATGGTGTTTCTTACCATGCGAGCGAGCAGAGCTGTTGAAAAAGCTCCCAAAACAATAGCCGGTAAAACAAGATGTCTTAAAGAGTCGACAAAGGCCTCGAAGTCTCTAGCAAGTAGGGTGTCAATGGTCATTATGTTAGTAAGTTCGGGTGGCGGGATAAGAAAAGCGTCTAGCCTTCCAGGGCCAGGTAACCAGCCTAATTTGGTATGAAAAATACTGATCATTAGGATAGCCAGCCAGTAAATAGGCGTAGCGCCACCAATAAGCGCCAGACTGCGCACGCCAACGTCAATAAGGGTGTCTTTGAAAAGAGCCGCCAGCAAACCCGTCGGTATGCCAAAGAGGATGGCAAAGAGCAGTGCCGCCAGGGTGAGCTCGAGCGTTGCCGGGAAAAAATCTCTCAGGTCAGAGGCAATAGGTCTACGTGTCCGTAGTGAATTGCCCAAATCCCCCTGAGAAAGCCGTGACAGGTAGCGACCATACTGCACCCAGACAGGCTTGTCCAGCCCCGTTTTAATGCGGTAAGCCTCGATTTGGGCGTCTCTGGCATTGGAACCAAGGGCCGCGGCAATCGGGTCTCCTGGGACGATCTGGGCAATAAAAAAGGCAGCAAAACTTACGCCCCAGATAACAAAAATAAGATAGCCAAGTCGGCGAAATAAATAAGCAAGCATGAGCTAATGACCTCTTGAAAGGTTTTGATTAAGAAACTAAGACTTCAGCATAAGGCTATTTAAAGTTGCGAAGATGCTTTGGATGAAAATAAACACAGACGTTTAAAGGACGTGGTCAGCAGTTAGCTACTGACCACGTTAAGTCACACTAAACTCGAGCCTTACTCGGTCTTACTTACTTTGTCAAAGTCAACATTACCTTGAGCGTTGCGGATAAAGTCCTGGACATAGGCACGGGTTACAATGGGCACAGAAGGTTGGTAAAGAATGGCGAAGGGGCCTTCTTCAGCGACCAGTTTGGTTAATTGACCATACAGATCGCCACGTTTGGCGCTGTCAGCTTCCAGAGCAGCCGCAGCAGCAAGTTCGGAAGCTTCAGGATTATTCCAGTCATTACGCCAGGCCAGCGACTTGGCATTGTAGTCACCAAGCGGGGTAGCATTGCCGTCTGGGTCTGGGTAGTCAGGGCTCCAGCCAACAACTACCAGTTCAGCCCCTTGAGCACGGTAAATATCTAAAAGTTCAGATTGTGGCAACTGGCGAATATTGGCATTGATGCCCACTTCCGCAAGGTCGCTCTGGATCTTGGCACCCAGGTCAGCACAGGGGATGCCCCCACCGCAGGAACCGGTACTTACCAAAAACTCAACACTTAAACCGTCCGCACCGGCTTCAGCCAGCAGGGATTTGGCTTTTTCAACGTCACGCTCATAGTAAAGGGTGTCATCTGAGGCGAAAAGACCAAAGGGAATAATGGTCTGCATTTTGCGACCCAGACCGCCTAAGAGATCATTAATGATGCCGTCCTGGTCAACTGCGTAGCGCACTGCCTGACGAATGCGGTTATCAGCAAAGGCTTTGCCTTCCCCTGAATTCATACCCAGATAGGTCATCTGGAAGGAGTCCGTTTGCAGGGCCGTATAGTCGGGGTTAGATTTGGCAGCATTAAAGGCTTCAGGGGTGAAGTTATAAGCTACGTCAATTTCGCCGGACTCGAGGGCAGCTTGCTGCGCACTTGACTCTTGCATGTTGCGCAAAATAACGCGTTTGATGGGGCCAACACGGCTGGCATTTTCATTGGCAGTCAAAATGACCTGTGCGCCTGCATCCCAGCGCTCGAGTACATAAGGCCCCGAGCCTGCCGAGTTTTCACGCAGCCAGGTGCTACCAAAGTCACCATCAACTTCATGTTCCATAACGACTTTAGAGTCAACAATGCCACCAATGTTAAAGGTTAAGAGGTTTAAAACGATATTGGGGTTAGCATCAGCAGGAATGTTAAGTTCTACCGTTTGGTCATCAACGGCAACCGTTGAGCCGACCGTCATTTTGGCAACATCGGTAATCAAAAACGAAGATGGTCCAGCAATGCCAATAGCGCGGTCAAAGGAATAAACCACGTCAGCAGCCGTTACAGGGTTGCCAGAAGAAAAGCTGGCATCACGCAGATTGAATACAATCTTGTGGCTGCCATCGGCCTGCGTTTCAACCGACCAGGTTGAAGCCAGAGAAGGTTGAACCTCAGAAAGATCGTTGCCTTCAAAACGCACCAACGTTTCATAGAGGTTGTCAGTAATAAGGCTGCCTGAAAACTCATAAGAGACCTGTGGGTCAAGGGTAATCAGATCACCAAGATCAACACCCACAACCAGAGTAGATTGCCGCGCAGATTGCGCGAACGCCATAAAAGAAAAAAGTCCTAACGCCAGGATAAGCATACGCTTCAGCATAGGTACCTCCCAGCGCCAAGAATATCACTTTGTAAATTCTGAGCGTGCTAGTTCAAACAGCAAAGACGGTTAGCGCCAGGGAAAACCAATGCGGCGCCAGGGACGCATATGCCTCAGTAAGGGGCGATTATCCCATTCTCTGGTTTCCTGAACCCGTAAAAGAAAAAGAATTGAAGAAGCGCGCATAAAACCTGAAACCACAAAAAGACTGTAGTAAGGAAGCCAGACACCCGTTGAAAAGCGGCTAAGCAATTCTAAGATGGGTCCTGAAACCGCACCGCCCAAAAAACCCATAAGGCCAGTCACCAGACTGTACATGGCAATGAAACTAAGCCGCTCATCTTTCGGGGCGCTGACTAAAGCCAGGTTAAAAATCGCAGGTCCACCTGCGCCCCAGGCAACAGCGTCAATGACAGCGCTCAGCCAGATAAAATTTAGATTTTGATAGAGCCCTGCTAAGATCCAGGTGGTCGGAAAGCCTATTCCCATAATGAGCACGCTGGCTGCCAAAATGGGTTTATTGCCAAAGCGGTCTGCCAGACGTCCCCAGATATTTGTGGTTATGAGAGCGGTGGTAGAAGCAATGATAGAAAAAATGGCCAGTTGCGTAAACGTCATATGGAGGTTTTGAATAAAATAGGCGGTGATGAGAGCAGCTGAGAGGAAGATGCCAAAGTGAAAGTAGCCTGCAAAAACTAGGAATTTGCGAAAGTTAAGACTTTTCCAGGGTTTCAATAAGACTTCTTTAAAGGGAAGCTGGGCTTTGAGTTTGGGGGGTTCATAATGGAAAAGCAGCAAGCTTGCCCCAATCAGGGCAAAAACCACAGATAGCCCTAAGACCAGTTGAAAACTCAGGGGTGCCTTTATATGGTCTAAAAACCAGCCGGCAAAAAGACTGGCTAGCATGCCCACCACACCCACGATGCCTGCTCGTCTACCAAAGTAGCGTCCGCGTCTGTCTTCAGGGACAACAGCGCCCATCCAGTCAGTCCAGAGGGTGCCAAAGGTGGCTTGAAAAAGGCTGGATAAGCCTACCACTAGCAGCAAAAAGAAGGGCATGAGCTTATCGGGGATGCCAAGTGTGGGCGCTAACGCTGCTAAAACCCAGAGGCTCCGACCGATAAAGGCAAGCGAGGTAGCCAAAATGCGCCTTTGACTCAGGCCGCTGGCCCACCAGGCCACAACAGGGCTAAACATTTGCGACAGGACAGGAATGCTCGAGACCAGCGCAATTTGCGTTGGGCTGGCATTGTAGTGCAGCATGTAACCAATCAGGACACTGCCGGTGGTCCAGACCAAAAAAATTTGCCCCAGACTTCCTTCCAGGACAGAGAGACGTAAGGTGCGCACCAGATTTGGCATCATAAAAACTCAAGCTAGGAAAGCGAACTGCTTCAAGGCTCGAGTTTAACACCAAAGCCATCATTAAAGAGATGGGTAATTACCAAAAGCAAGTTCTGTTGGCAAATCGAGGCGCATATTTTTTCTTGCTAAACAAGACGGTATTTTTCTGACAAACTGCTCAGATCTTTCCTACATAACGTCACACAAGTTAGGGCATTTGCTAATAACACAGCCTTGCTATGATAATTGACGTTGGAGAGAATGGTTGGTTACCAAAAGCCTGATCGTAAACTAACGGTTTTGCAACTACAAAAGTTTGGCTGATTAGGTTAAGGAGGTGGCAATGATCCCTGCTTTACGCAGTGCGCAGTCTAAGTCAGGGCGGGCTCTAGAGATTATTCGTGTGGTTATGTTGCTGCTCGTCATGGTTGGCTGGGTAATGTATCCACTCGAGCTGGTCATCTTGGATCACTGGCTCGAGTCCTGGCAATCGAAAGTTCCCTTTTTGCTGGCAATTCCAGGTTTTATTTTTACCCTATGGATATTCTTTGATCGGGATACTCCCTGGGTTCGTAAGGCCTTTATTGCTACCATGTGGGTTTCTGTGGTTGTTGGTTTGACGGGTGCTTTTTTTCACATCCTCTGGAATTTTGATGGTGATGTGGAGTGGTACTTTGATACGACCATGGAAGCGTTTGCCGGAGATAGACCTACCCTGGCGGCGATGGCCTTTACCCACATGGGTGTTACCGGGCTGCTTTGTATCTTCCGGACGAAGGGGGCGTGAGCATGATTCGTGCACTCTTTAAGGCTCAAACTTATGAGGAAAAAACCCTGGCGTTTGTGCAACTTGCTTTTTTGCTTATTGCTATGTTTGGCTTTCTCTTTTACGGCATTGAGCACTGGGCGCTCGAGCATTTTCTTGACTCCTGGCAGTCTCGAGTTCCTTTTTACCTTTCACTGCTAGGTTTTCCTCTAACGTTTTTGATGCTCTTTAGCACCAAGCCCTGGATACGCTATCCCTTTATAGCCTGGATGGCCATCACCTTTCTATCAGGCATGATCGGCGCCCTGTTTCACCTTGTCTGGAACGCTGATGATATTAATGCAAGTTTGTTTTCAATATCAGGCTTTATAGACTCTTTTAGAGGTGATAGACCCGTTCTTGCCGCCTTAGCCCACACCCACATTGGTGCGGTTGGCCTGATTATAGGTCTAACGCTCAATAATACTTCTGAAACTTAAGTAAGGAGGGAATTTACTGGTTCATTAACCTTTATAAAGCTGAGATCTAGTGCTCAGCCCGGTCTAAGATAGCAATGGTAGTGGCCTAAAAAGTACTGAGCCACTGTATTACTGAAAGGAGTAGAGATGAAAAAAGGATTCGTTTTGCTTATTGTCTTGTTTATGGCTGCTGCCATGGCTCAGCCAAGTGTTGACGGTGTTATAAATGACGGTGAATATGACTCGAGCTATACCCACGAGGACTCAGGCTCCGTTATTTCCTGGACTATTGCCGGAGACACCATCTATATTGGTCTAAGTACTGAAAACGATGGCTGGGTGGGGCTTGGTCTGCTACAAGAAAAAGTTGAAAAGAAACAAGGAGCAGATCAGTATCTTTTTGTTATGGATGGTGGCAGTTTAACTGCCCTTGATATGACTCAGGTTGATCCCAAAGATAGCCCTGCCATGGATGATGAACAAGGAGGTAGTCAGTCGATCCTCGAGTCTGCTGCCACCCTTGATGGTGAAGTCTGGACGGTCGAGTTTAGCCGTAAGTTAGATACCGGTGAAGCTACCGACATGCTTATAACTCCCGGTGAAACCTTTACTTTGCTCCTTGCCAAAGGTAAAGAGATGGACAAAGAAGAAGAGCACCGTAAAAACAGACGCTGGGAACTCGAGGATTTCGCCTTTTAATTAAACCTTTTGGTTCTAGTACTTGTCGGATGATCTCAGATCATCCGGCATTTAACTTGCCACATCCCATCAAGTGCTTATACCAAAGTGCCGTTTTACTGTCATAAAAGTCATTAAACCCGGTCGTGAGAGCGTACCCTTTAACGACTCCGACGATGACATCATTCAAGCATTTTGGTATTAATTGTTTGTTTTTGGACAAGTACATTAATTTGTAGGCTTGCTGCATTTACTAGGATCACCGCCATTATTAGTAGGATCATCAGCAATCTGAGAGTTGCAATAAATATAAGCAGTACCAGTAACATCTGAAGTAGGTGCGCCTACGATAGCAAAACTACCAGATAGCGCAATCGCCCGACTAAAAATCAAATTAGTTTCTGAATCACCCAAGGTAAAGGTTTTGATTTCTTCCCAGTCACTCCCTCTCCGTTTATACAGATAGGCTGTGCGCAAATCGAGAGCACCGACTAGTGCATAGTCACCAGAAATACTTACATTAAAACCAAAACGATTTCCACTTTTTTCGCCACTGCCAATTAGCTTCTTAATTTCCTTCCAATCTTTGTCTTTTTCGCTATATTGAAAGATGTAAGCTGCACCTTCTCTTAAAGATAAACTGGAACCCACAATGGCGTAATTTCCCGAAACGCTGACGCTAAACCCAAATCCGTTGACTTGGGATACTCCAGATGCAGCGTCACTGGGACTAAGACTCTTCATTTGCTTCCACTCCGTACCTGTGCGCTGATAAACA
Source organism: Trueperaceae bacterium (assembly GCA_020431825.1). Taxonomy (GTDB): domain Bacteria; phylum Deinococcota; class Deinococci; order Deinococcales; family Trueperaceae; genus JAHEBB01. The sequence continues at coordinate 38,428 of JAGQHN010000009.1, forward strand.
TAAACAGATCCAGAGGCAGAGGTACTATTGACTGGTTCTCCTACCATAGCGAAGTTATTTGAAAGGGCAACACGTTGCGGCCCAGAGTTTCGATTATCTGACCCTTCAGGGCTAAGCTCCTTTGCGAGTGTCCAGTCATTGCCACTGCGTTTATAAAGATAAGCTGCGTTTTTTCCAGAGGCACCAACGAGAGCATAATCACCAAAAAGGGCAATACTTCGGGCATAATTGTCCCCAAATGCACCAGACGCCAGTTTCTTCATTTGGGTCCAGTCTCCGGTAGCCCCTCGCTTAAAGATGTAGGCAGCACCAGCGAGTTCAGGATTGCTTGAAGGTGACCCTACAAGTGCATAATCACCTGATATGGCAACGCTATAGCCAAAGTAACTGTTGTTAGTAGCGTCAATAGAGCTAAGCTTCTTGACCTCTTTCCAATTTTCTTCGTAGTAAGTATAGGTACTGCGTCCGTTGGGTACAGTAATCAGCGGGCGTTCATAAATATAGGCAAGTCCAGGACTCTCACTACCTTCACCAAAATCTGGTGAGCCAACAATTGCGTAATCTCCAGATATAGCTACAGATAAACCATAAGAGTCAGTTGTGGTTTTACTATCAGAAGACAGTTTTTGCCTGTTTTCAAAGATGGGATACATTTCATTAGTAGCGGCTATATCTCCGTCATCTAGCTCTTTGTTGCTTCCTAAAGTTTCTTTTGTGATCTTCGGGTCCTTGGGGGTAATAACTTCACAACAAAAATCTCTAGAACCCGCTTTCGATGAATAATGCATGAGAGAATCGTAGTTATAGGGCCCAAGGTCTTTAACCTTGTCTGGGGTTCTCTTATCAAAATTATTAGCAAACCCTGCCATGATGTTACCTGTAGTTACAGTTATATAGGTATCTCGGTCAGAGCGTGTTTGTTCATGTAGTATGCCTATAGCATGGCCCAGTTCATGGATAATGGAAGTTTTGTCACACTTTGGCTGCAACTTGATATCTCTTCTACCACCATTCCCTCTACCCACCCAAGAGTTACATCTTGTTGCGTCTGGAACAAAAACGACATAATCATTTGGGGTTTTTAGCGAAAGATCATTAACATTTATAAAGCTAATATTGGTATTGGTACTCCAGTGGTCTAGTGCTTCATAGATAAGTTTTTTTTGTGCTTCACTAAACACGCCTTCAATCTTGTAAGGAATTACGCCGTTAGGCCATAAATCGTCTTTTTGTGGCGTAAAGGCCGCTTGAGTTTTGAGTGCCGTTTCATCTCCAACTTTTCCAACGATGAGATCACCTTCAAAAACGTAATCGCCGTCCATCACAAAGACGGTGACTGTCGAAGGCTCCGTTTCACCGGGCAGGATAATAGATACTTCTTTGGTTTCTGTGTCAGCACTTGGAAAATATGGATTAAAGCTTGTTTCTGCTGGATCAGGTGTACTCGGAGAACCACAAGAAATGAGACCAAATAGGAGGAGAAATAAAGTAAAGGGTAGGGATGGCAGTTTCAAGAGGTTAGAGCTACGAGACGTTTGAGCCTTTTCAACTGGCCGCACAGTGACATCGTTCATTGGTTGTACTCCCTGTAGTAAGTTTAGAGGCTAAGGATATACCTTTACTAAGTCGATTGCCAGTTTCGCAAAATCTAAAAACATAATAGATGCATTTTAAGAAGCGTTCACCTTAAGGCCTCGAGGCTTATACTGCACAAGGGTGAAAGTGCTGGCTATTCTTAACGCAACACCCTGTTTTCATTGCTTTATGCGGGTAAATGAAAACAGGCAGGAATATATCCTGCCTGTAAAAGAACCTAAAACTAAGAGGCTGAGTTACTCAGCTTCTACCGGGTCGAAACGAGTCATGGCACTTACATCAAAACCTAAATCCTCTAAAGAGTCATAAAGAACCTGCATGATGTAGTGCGGGTTATGAACATAAGATCCTGGGTCTTTACTAACATACTGATAGTTATAGGCGGCGCGTAAGAGGCTAGGTGTCCAGCTATTAAAGCGCCCAGACAGTTCCTCTTCGCTTATTAAGCCGTCGCCATCAGCATCAACAAAGAAGTACGGATAGCTATGGGAATCATAGCCTATGCTTTGCCCTGTAATGTTCATGGAGTAGGTTTGCATGGCTTTGAGCAAATTGCTTTCCATGGTGGCAATCTCACCAAAGACACCTTCAGTGTTGTTACCGTCACCATCCCAGTCGGTTTCGTATTCGCGGATGGTTTGCAGATCACTAAAGCGGTTAATGGGTTCATGGCACTCATTACAGGAGTCAAATTTTACGGTGAGTCCGTGTGTGGTGTGGCATGAGGTACACTGGGCAAAGTCTTCATCGTGTTCGAACAGACCCACGTAGTCCTTACCGGTGTACTGGTAAGCGCCCTGCACTTCAGAACCAAAGCGAGTTGCACCAGCAGCGAAATAGTGAACGTTTAGGAAGCGGAGTTTATCTGACGTATCATCGTCGTTAATGCCTCTGATTAAGGCATTTACACTGACGGTAGATTCACGGCCCTGGTGGCAGTTGAGACAGATATTAGTCGCAGCATTACCGCTATCAACCACGGCGCCACTCGGGAATTTCACGCTTTCGACTTCATGAAGCGTAAATTCTTGTAGGTCGTTGTGACAGGTGCTGCACTGAAAGCCGTTAGAGGGAGGTTGAGCAATGGTTACTCCATTTTTAATAAGCATGGGTAAACCTGTTGCGGTGTGGCACCTTGCGCAGGTTCCAGGCACTTCGCCTTCAGCGTCCCAGTGTCTGAAAGCTTCTTCAGAACCGGCAAAGTGTCCGGCATCGATGCGGTGCAGGACATTCATCAGATTGGCATCGGTCAAAACATCCTGAACAGCAGCTTTGATATCGGGGGTAAAGGCGATGGGATCAGGATTAGTACTTGCCATGAGCACACCATGGAAACTGTCGGCACTGGGGTTTAGTGCGCTGTGTAAGTCCTGAATGGAATCATAGAGTAACTGAATGATGTACTTACCACCGTGGGCATAGGCACCGGGGTCTTTTAGCGAGGTTTGATAGTTATAGGCGGCTTTAACCAAACGCGGGGTAAAGGATTCAAATTTACCTTCACCTTCATCGATTGTGCCATTACTATTGGCGTCATTAAAGAAGTAGGGGTATCTGCCACTATCATAAAGCAGAGGGGTCTGAGTCATTTCACTGGCATAGGCCTGCATCATTTGATACAGGGTGTCCTGTAAGCCCTCGAGCTCGTAGTAAATACCTTCTTCTATATTCAAGTCGCCGTCATAGTCAACCATTGAACCTTGCATACGGACATTTTTTATATCTTCGGCGGTCGTGACATTTTCATGACAACTGCTGCACTCACTTACCTTAACCTCTAAGCTATGAGGATCGTGGCACTGAACACAGGTGGTGTAACCATCAACATGTTGGAACATAGTGTCGTAGCTCATTCCATCATATTCATAGCCACCCTTAGCCAGCGTGCCATATTTGCTTACTGCAGCGGCAAAGTAGTGAATGTTAATAAAGCCAAGATCTGGGCTAACCGTATCTTCTGCAACGGCAGCCTTGCTTATGGCCTCATCGACCGAAACTTTAGAAGCGCGACCTTGATGGCACTGAACACAACGGGCTTCGGAACCCAGATTGGTAAGCTCGAGGCCAGAGGGCATAACCGCACTGTTCATGCGTAGGGTGACACTGTTATGACAGGTCGTACAGTTAATGACACTACCAATTGCAGCGCTTTGATTAACAACGCCTGCCTCAGAGCCGTCAGCACCGATAAAATCAACGTAACCTGTCCCACTATGACATCTGGCGCAGCTTTCAGGTACGACCGCTGGATCGTCTTCGTTCCAGTGGGAAAAAGCTTCTGCCGTTATGTCAGCGTGGGCTGAGTGTGACCAGGCATCAAAAAAAGGCACATCTCCCATCAAGTCCTGGGGACTTGCAGGTGCCGATTCTTGAGCCAAGGCCAGGGAAAATACGTGTTTTGGGCTATAGATTCCAACTAGGGTCAAAATGACACCTAGGAATAGGATGGAACCTAAACCAGTTTTGGCTGCCTTTCTCATATCCTTTCTCCTTGAACTCGGATGAGGAGCATCCGTCTCTGTTGAAGTTTAAAGGATGGTTACCTGGGTGGGTTTGGCTGATGTATGAGGGGTTATCTCCTTAACGCTTCTCCTGATTTAGACGCTTTGAAAGATAAACGAAGTGCCTGCTAGACCGATAGCTAACCGCATAAGATTTGCAACTACGTTTGTGATAGTAACATACAATTGAGGCTTTTTCAGAATACATTTGTCCCCATGAAGCTGTAGGTGAAGCGGGGAGAATGGCTTCTTTCACATTTGGAATCTTAGGTGAAGTGCATTTAGATAGACTTAAGGCTTCAAGTTAGATTTTTTAGCCTCTGGTTTTATCATGCTTACACCTATCAGGGTGAAATCCCCTGATAGGTCTGCTTTTCAAGTTAGGATTTGCTTAATGTGACCAGTGGGCATCGGTCCATTTCTGATCGGATTTTGAACTTTCCACAGTTTTCTCGATAAAGTGAACGCCCCTGGCACCATCATAAACAGTAGGAAAGTCACCCTCGAGCTCTCCAAGTTCTTTCCCTGCTTGCTTAGCGCGAATAGCTTCAGCAACCCCTAGGTAGACATTGGCAAAGGCTTCTAAAAAAGCTTCGGGGTGACCGGCTGGTATACGGCTGGCTTTTGCCGCCGCGGCGCAAAGATAATCATTGCCACGTTTAAGGACTCGAGTGGCTTCGCCAAGAGGACGGTAAATCAGATAGTTAGGGTCTTCCTGATACCAGGCAAGTGAGCCTTTGGTGCCAAAGACTCTTAAACGGATGTCATTTTCGTCACCAATTTGAATTTGGGAAGCAATCAGCACACCTTTAGCGCCTGAGGCAAAGCGTAGCAGCAAGTTGCCATCATCGTCTAACAGGCGTCCGGGTACAAAGGTGCTGATGTCAGCGCAGAGTTCAGAAAGCTCGAGCCTGGTAACGGTCGCTACTAGATTCTCGGCATGGGAACCAATATCGCCAATGCATCCTGCTGCGCCACTTCTGGCTGGGTCGGTGCGCCACTCGGCCTGCTTGGCGCCAGTTTCTTCTAGCTTGGTGGCTAGCCAGCCCTGGTTGTACTCAACAATGACTTTGCGAATTTCACCCAGTTCACCACTTTGCACCATGTGCCGTGCCTGTTTGACCATGGGGTAACCTGTGTAGTTATAAGTGACGCCAAAAACTACGCCAGTCTTTTCCACAGTTTTAATCAGATCATTGGCCTGCTCACTGGTATGTACCAAGGGTTTATCGCTAACCACATTTATACCCGCTTCAGCAAAAGCCTTGGCAACGGGGTAGTGCACATGGTTAGGCGTAACAATAGAAACCATGTCAATGCGCTCACCCTCGGGTCTGGCCAGTTCTTTTTCCAGCATTTCCTGCCAGCTGCCATAGTTGCGGTCATCGGCTAAGCCCAGGTCTTGCCCTGACGCCTTAGCTTTTTCTGGGGTTGAAGATAGGGCTCCGGCGACAAACTCATACTGACTGTCGAGAGCCATGGCCTTGCGGTGAACATCGCCAATAAAGGCGTCTCGTCCACCACCGACCATGCCGTATTTTAGTTTTTTCATCGTTTTCCTTTCATATAAGCCAATTAACGATTTGGTTTATGTTTTGCTCGAGCTCCTGACGGGTATCTATAGTCAGACAGGGGCTCGTAATTGGATAATCAAAATCAGCTTCAGCTTTAGCCCAGTAGGTTTCAAAGTCAGCCCAGGTTTTCAGGATGTGTGCAGGGCGGCGTGTTCGGGTCTCGAGCCTTTCTTGCCAGGTTTTTTGATCTGTGCAGGTGCAGTCAATTATTCCCAGATCAAAGTCAAGTTCCTGACTAAACTCGAGGGCGCGTTTGTAGCCGATTTCGCCTCTCAGTGGACTGTCCACAATCACATTAAATCCCTGCATAATCAGACTTTCTGCCTGTTCAAACATGATGTCATAAGCGGCTGGTCCATAGACTTCAAGGTACTTAAGGAGTACATCTGATGCATCATCTTTGTCCACTACGGGCCAGCCCAAACGCTTACCCAGCGCCCTTGCTGTTGCACTTTTGCCTATCCCCATAGGGCCGCGAAAGAGCAACAGCTTTTGCACTATTTAGCTTTCAAACGCAGCATCAAACGCAACCGTTGAGGGTTTGAAATCAAGACGTTTGGTAAAAGCTGCTGATTCGGTAGCGCCGTGAACCCGGTCCATGCGGCTATCTTCCCACTCAATGCTTAGGGGGCCGTCATAGCCAATATCATTTAGTGCCACGATGATCTCTTCAAAATTGATATCGCCGCGACCCACACTGCGGAAATCCCAGAAACGGCGTGCGTCGCCAAAGTTGGTATGACCACCAAAGACGCCAGCTTCACCGTTGCCGTGACCCCACCAGACATCTTTCATATGGACATGGTAAATGCGGTTAGCAAACTTGCGTATAAAGCCAACATAATCCACGCCCTGATAGCCCAGATGACTAGGGTCATAGTTAAAGCCAAAGCGTTTGTGGCCTTTAAGGGCAACCAGCGCGCGCTCAGCCGAGGCAATGTCAAAGGCGATTTCAGTTGGGTGAACTTCCAGAGCAAAGTTAATGTCATTCTCTTCAAAAACTTCCAAAATGGGTTTCCAGCGGCGAGCGAAGTCTTTAAAGCCTTTATCCCAGTAATCCTGACTGGTAGGTGGGAAAGCGTAGATAGAGTGCCATATCGATGAACCCGTAAAGCCATTAACGACCTTGACACCAAACTTGGCTGCGGCCCTAGCCGTATCTTTCATTTCTTCGGCGGCGCGGCTACGTACGCCAGCGGGCTTGCCGTCGCCCCAGACATGCTCGGGCACAATGGCCTTGTGGCGATCATCAATCAGATCACAAACGGCTTGACCTACCAGGTGGTTACTAATAGCGTGACACTCGAGCCCATGCTTTTCTAAAAGCTTACGCTTATCTTTGACGTATTTATCATTCTTAAGCGCTTCTTGAACATTAAAGTGATCGCCCCAGCAGGCGAGCTCCAGGCCGTCATAGCCCATCTCTTTGGCTAAGGGTGCCAGTTCGCTTAAGGGCAAATCGGCCCACTGGCCGGTGAATAAGGTAACAGGTCTTGCCATGTCTATCCTCCAGATCTTGGTTTCGAGAGATTATTCTAACGCACTTTAGTCATGCTATCTAAATCTGAGGCTTACCTTGATTTTTACAGGAAGATAGTCCAGATTTTTCCTGGCAAGATGCACGGACATACGTTACAAATCCCCTCCGGCTCCCCTTTGCAAAAGGGGAGGAAATGCATCTTCTTTATGTCAAAGTCTTTTCAATCCTAGTTTTAAAGCCAGGATTAGAAAAGATAAAATGTGCATCAAACCTGCCGTTCAAATACTTGGTACTAGCTTCTCGGAACTAACTCCCTCTTAGACTCTATTGATAAATTCACGTGTGTGAACATTGACTTTAATGTTCATAAGCTCGAGCACACCTCTGGCGGTGTGTTCTGAGAGTCGCTTGAAAGCTTCTTCACCTTTTTCTTTGCTTGCCCTTAAAGGATTACCAATCACGCCACTTTCTATAAATTCGTGGTGATCCATGGGGAAATTAAAATAGGTATAGCCTTCAAACTCAACATCTGGCATGCCGTCTTTCTTGCCAAAAGACTGCGGTAAAGACTCAGGGATGTGGGCTTTGGTAAAAGAAGCCCGCTCCATGCGCACCAGGTCGCTGTTCCAGGCCATGTCCTGTGAGGTCTCGAGTTCACTGGCGTGCCAGCCTGGGGTTTCCTCGGGGGGGTTTTCCATGAGTCCTTTTAAGATGCCAGTGTAGCGCTCCATATAGGGTTTAACAAAGCCTATGAGCGCCCCAGTTTCGTAGCGCAACTGCCGCAAGACGGGGTCAACCACCTTGATGTTAGAGCCGTGACCATTGATAAAAATGATGCGGTTAAAACCGTGGTGTATCAGACTGCGCGCGGTGTCATACATGATGGCGAGTAAGGTCTGACTGCGCATAGTGATGGTGCCACGCCCTAAGCCAGGTTCGTGCATGTGCTGTGGGCTATAGCCCATCCAGATAGGGGGCGAGTGTAAGACGGCGATGTGTTCAGCGACACGCCTCGAGACCTCTACTGCGGTAATGGTGTCAGTATAAAGCGGCAGGTGGGGGCCATGTTGCTCGAGGCTGGCCATGGGCACCAGAATGGTATCTTTAACCTTTAAATAATTGCCGATATCCGTTAGGGTCAGATTGCCCAAATCCCAGGAGATAAACTGACTGCGAAAGTCTTCGTCTCCTTCGGTCAGGTGGGGCACCTTGACTTTAAGTTGCTCACTACTGCTAGAAATCATGCATGCTCCTTTATGTTTTGCACTTATTATTTCCCCTTTTTCAAAGAGCCTGTCCCAAATTTGGTTTGGAAGGGCTAGGGAGATTTTTTCATTAGGTCAATAAAGATATTCGCTACCTTTTCTCCGAAGGAAGGGTCATTGACATGGTGTTTAAAAGTTTCTACTGGGATGTCTGAGCTAAGCTCTTGTTGCAGAGTTTTGCGAAAATCAGCATCTGCTTCAGGGTTCCAGAAGACACCGTCTGGCACATTCGGGATAGATAAACCTTCGCTGGGAAGGACAATGGAAACAGGTCCTTTGGCACTGTTTAGTTTGCGGGCAAAGATATGCCCTAGCTCTATCATCTCCTCATGGGTGGCGCGTACCAGAATATACTCAGGATTATGGTCATAGACCGGACGTCCGTAGAGCTCTTTAGGTACGGTTCCCGTATTCCAGACGCTAAAATCAATGCAGCCAGGCACAATGACCTGAGGTAGACCAAGCTCCCCTGCAACCTCGAGCCGTTTGGGGCCACCGTCATGAATGCCACCGACAAGCGGGTCATAAACTTCATTGGTTGTGAAGTCGATAATGCCGACAAACTGCCCTAATCGGGCAAGTTCCTCCATCGCTGGGCCGCCTACGCCATTAGAGTGAAAGATAACAGCTTCATAACCTGCATCTTTTAAGCGCTCCTTGGCTGCCATGACTGCTTTGGTGGTATTGCCAAGCATGGTCATGGCAACGTATTTTTCGTCATTGGCGGGTTTGGCTAGTGGGTGACCATGCTCGAGCATGCCTTTAAGCGCTGCCGCAACGTTGTCAAAAATAGTACGGGCAATCGGGTTTAGGCCCAAAATGTCCACCACCGAGTGAACCACCATCATGTCTTTGGTGCCAACCAGCGGGTCAAAAAAGTGATGCCCTGAGGCAATCGGGGAAACCAGCACCTTAGGAACACCGAGGGGTAAGCCCATCATGGCGGCGGCTCCCATTACCGCGCCTTCAGCCCCGCCCATGCTGACGGCAGCATCGAGTTTGCCTTTGGCAAAGAGGTCTTGCACCTGTTTTTGCAGGGCGTCGCGCATGCCTGCAACCGCTCGTCCACGACTACCAGCATTTCTTAGGGTCTCAATGCTAGTGCCGCCAAAGCTAGCAACCTCAGCCCGACTGATATCGGGCACAATGCCCAGAGGTTCTCCTAAAATCCCTGAATCAATGACTGTCGTCTCTAGACCAAGTTTTTGTAACTGGTCACGTAAATAAGCGATTTCTGGCCCTTTGGTATCAAGGGTGCCGATGAGGATAACGGTCTTTGCCATAGGGTTCTTTCAGAATAGGGATTAGTGGATAGTGGTCAGAAAGGGGTTACTCTCTACTGACCACCGATCACTATCACCTTATTTACTGTCACCTTATTAGAGGTAGTAAGGTCTGGGCGGTGGTTTCTACCAGCCAGCTATAGAACTCTTCAGAAAGCACGCCAGAGCCGTGATCTTCGATAAATTTGAGCTGTTCAGCAGTGAGTTCTTTTTCGGCATTGGCGGTAGCATTTTTGTAAGGATTGGCGGGTGTGCGGTCTAAAGGGGCGACAAATTCAACGGTTAAAGCACCGTCATAGCCAATTTCTTTGAGCATGCCAACAATGTCACGCCAGTTGAGTTGGCCCTGACCACAGGCCATGCGGTTATTGTCGGCAACATGAAAGTCATAAAGACGGCTGCCGGTATTTTGCAGTGCCTGTCTAAAATCAGCCTCTTCAATGTTCATGTGAAAGGCGTCAAGGCAAACGCCGCAGTCGGGGCCCACAGCTTGGGCAAGAGCCAGTGCCTGATCGTGACGGTTTAAGAAGTTAGTTTCAAAACGGTTGAGCGGCTCGAGCGCAATTCTTACCCCTTCTTTTTGGGCATGGTCATAGACTTCTTTTAAACCTTCAACGGCCCAGTTCCACTCGGTTTTTTCATCGGCCTGAGCATTGACCTTACCTACTTCCGAAGGCACGATGCTCATGATTTCGCCCTCGAGTTCTTTAACCATCGTTATAGAGTCCTTGAGATACTGAACGGTATTGGCCCGTCCAGCCTCATCAGCCTGAATCAGGTCAAGTCCGGCAAACATAAGGCTAATCGAGCCCCAGCAGCGCAGCCCATTATCTTTTAGCAGTTGGCGCACTTCCTTGGTGTCGTATTTATGGGGCTCGCCGCCAATCTCGATACTTTTGTAGCCATATTTGGCTAGCCTTCGAATGGTGACCTCGATGGGTTCTGCTCTCATCCAGTTGTGCATTGATAGATGCATGAATAAACCTCCTATGGTTTGCTTTGCAGCAGGCAAGCCTGCGGTTAGCCAAGATGATCTGCCAGCAGCTCATACAGCCCTTTAAGCTCGAGCCCATAGTCTGCGGCGTAGCGGTTTAACTGGCTCAGATCTGCTGAGTCCTCACAGTAGATGACTTCGGCACCTTGCTTTTGGGCATCCTCGAGCCTTGCTCTTGTGAGTTTTTCTGCCAGTTCAGGGTTACTAAACCAGGTGCTGCCGCTGCCCGTTGGATGGGTTCGTTCTTTACGCCAGAAAAGCTCGACTTGATTACCCGGTAAAATGGCCCCCAGTAAGTGGCGAGGGCTGTCAAAATCTTTAACTCTAAGCGCCTGACTTGGGTCAATATAGGCGTATGGGCGAGTATCAGCTGAAGGTTTAAAGCTTAATTTGCCGTTTTTATAGGCCTGAGTCAGCAGCGCTAGCAGGCTCGTTACCTTGACTTCTTCTGGAAAACTTAGTCCAAGCCGTTCAGCATAGACATGCCTGCAGGTATAAAGGTCGGTCTGGCTCAGAACAATAAGCTCCTTAGCCTTAACAGCCTCGAGCTCAGTCATGAGCTGTTTCGCCTGTTTTTTGGCTTGCTCCATGAACCCCAGTGATAGGGCCAGGAAACCGCTACTTTTGCCCCTCGTAATTTCAGCAGGGCTGAGGGTTAAGGCTTTTATCAGGGTGTTTACTGCGTTTACGCTTTCGGGCCAGAGGTACTGCATTTCATCGCTGATAAAGAGCGCATAGTCATTTTGTTCCAGAGCTGACTTAAACTCGGCGTCACCAAAAAATGAAGGGGTTTGCTCGAGTCGTTCTTTGAGCCGTGCAACGGTTTCAGGCATTTTTCCCTGGCTTAAAAGCTCACTTTTTACAGCGCTCACCGCTTCAGAAAAAGGCTGATCTGTGGCGCAGTGTGATCGGGCAACCCCGGCATCTGTTTCGCTGAACACCGTACGCAAACTGTCTTCATTCCAGCTAAGTAAGCCTTTATGTTCTGAATAAATGGTCAGAGCAATGCCGTGTGGCGTGAGCGCCTCATTAAAACTAACGTGGCTTAGAGGGTCAGCGTGGCGGCACATCAGGCAGTAGCGACACTTTTCAAGGGTCTCGAGTGCTTCCTGGTAGGTCATGAAGATACCCTCGAGTAAAAAAGGACAGAAAGGGATAAAGCTGTGCCCACTTTCCAATTGGTCTTCACTTTGGTCTTCACTTCACCCCTCCAAAACCAACTTTGCCGGGATTCATGATGCCGTTAGGGTCTAGGGCATTTTTAAGGCGCTCTAGCATAGGCCAGGCGTCACCATACTGACGGCGCATAAAGCGCGAGAGTTTTAAGCCAACGCCGTGATGCTCGTTGACCATGCCGCCATTTTCAAGCGCTGCGGTCACGGCTGTATTCCAGATACGGTTATGCAGTTTGAGGGCTTCATGCGCATCTTCAGGAGGATTTTTTATGATAAAGCGGCTATAGACCATGGTGCCCCAGTGAAACCAGTGGGAAAAATGACCGATGTAGTCGACATCCCAGTCTTTATAGCTGCTCTCCACCGCTTCTTTTTGGGCGTAATAGAGCTTTTCAATATTGCTAAAAGTGGTCACCGATTCGGTGGTGCCATACATCCAGGGGAAGTGTAAACCCTTTGGTGGATAGTAAAAGTCATAGCGGTGCTGCCACCAGGCTTCACCAGGCTCACGGCCTAAATCCTGAGCACCTAAGTTTGCACAAATACTCAAGGCCTTTTGCTCTTGTAGCGCAGCTATGTCGGGGTCACCATCAAAACCAATCACCATGTAAGCGCCATCAAACGCATAGCCCAGTACTTTTTTGACCTGAGAAAGCGTTGATTTCTGGTCATAGAGTCTTATGACGGTAGGCTCGAGCCGCTTAGTCACTATCAGTCTGCCTGCCTCGAGGGCTTTTGCCAGATCATCAAAAAGCAGGGCTCTAAACAGCCGAACCTCAGGCAGATAATCAAGTTGCATGGTGGCCTCAGTAATGACCCCCAGGGTGCCCTCTGAACCCAAAAATAGTCGGTAGAAATCGGGTCCTCCAGCGTGGTTCGGTACTTTGGGTGTACGAATGATTTCGCCATTCGGCAGTACCACCTGCATACTTAAAACCAGATCTTCAGCTTTGCCGTATTTGGTGCTAATGGTACCTGAACCTCTTGGAGCCAGGTAGCCCCCCAGGGTCGCGCAATTGGCCGAAGCCGGATAGTGCGGTAAGGTCAGATTTTTTTCGTTAACGGCCCACTCGAGCTGCGTACCATTTATGCCTGCCTGAGCGGTGACTGTGAGCGAGCGTTCATCAATCTCGAGTACTTTATTAAGCCGCTTGACATCGAGCATAATGCCACCAAAAATCGGTACGGCACCCCCCTGTGAACCAGAGCCGCCGCCCCAGGGAATCACCGGGATTTTATAGCTGTTGGCAATTTTAAGAATCTCGGCAATTTCTTCACTGGTCCCCGGACGCACGATATAGTCAGGGGGTCTGAGTTGTTCACCCCGGTCAAGCCACATTTGCGGTAACCAGAACCAGTCGGTTGAGTAGACCAGTTTTTCGCTCTCGCTGTTACTGATATAAGCTGCGCCAACGATTTCCTCGAGTTCGCTATAGATCATGTCTGGTACTAGGCCAGTGCGCATGAGTGCTTCCTCAGTTTCACTAATCTATCTTCGGGCATCCAAAACTCCTCACCTAGCGGTAACTGATTCGTTTCAAAAGACTATTGGTCAGAGCGGCAATATGCGTTTCCATCGCTTGTCTGGCTTTATTACCATCTCTGGCTTTTATGGCGTTAAAAATGTCACGGTGCTCTTGTGTGCAGGCCACAAGCCGTTCTGGATTGGTATGTGTATCGATATTGGCGACCTGATGAACCCGGTTTTTTAGTTGCACCACGGTTTGGCCCAGAAGTTTATTGGGGCAGGCTTCTTTAATAATTTCATGAAAGCGGACATCGACTTTGGCCCAGGCCGCAAGATCATGATTTTTTGCTGCTTCTTCAAGCTTAAGGATGATGGCTTCCAGTTGTTCAATCTGCGTTTTGCTAATGCTTTCCGCTGCCAGTCTTACCAGTTCAGGCTCGAGCAGTGAGCGTATATGCACGACATCTAAAACATCCTGAATAGAGCGGCTGGCTACCGTTACGGTTTGGCCAGGAGCCGTTTCAACCAAACCTTCTTGCACCAGTTGTTGCAGCGCTTCTCTGACAGGGGTACGGCTGATGCCCAGAAGTTTGGAAAGGCGGGTTTCAGAAAGAGGTTCTCCTGGTTTTAACTCGGCATGGCGGATGGCATCTTTGATACGGTCATAGGCTTCTTCGCGCCGCGTCCGATTAGATCCACGTTTTTTGTGCTGTTTACTCAGATAAATTTCCAGATTATCCATTAAGACACCCTCTTAAAACCTCAGCATTCGAGATGAGTGCATACTCGAGGCTCGAAAACTTGGCCTGAAGACAAGTTGTATACAGATTCAATTAATTTGTATACAAGATTAAGACAGCGGCTTCCCATCTGTCAAGCCAGAAAAGTATTGCCCTTTGATTAAAGACTTAGCGCAGAAATGCTTACTCCTAGTAACTTGTGGGAAGCCGATCTTTAAAAAGTTGACACCTTATGCTGGCATTTGTATAATCCAGGCACAGTATTAATGTATACAACCTGTCTACGCGCTCTGGCGTCTCGAGTTTTTATATAAGTGCCTGACTAAAAGGGAGGTGGCATCGCTTGTTGTAGGCAAAGTTGGTGAATTCCCGGTCTTTTTATTTGCTATCCATAAAATCTGGAAGGAGTACGTATGAAACAAAGTTTTCGTTTGCTGATAGTGGCTTTTGTTTTATTTCTAAGTTCTGCAATGGCTCAGGTCAATGACCTCACCATCTGGTGGGCTGAGTGGGACCCGGCGAATTATTTGCAGCAACTCGTCAATGACTATGAAGCTGACACGGGCATCAAAGTAAATGTGGTTCAGGAGCCCTGGGGTAGCTACTACGATAAGGTTGCTGCCGAATGGGCTGCCAAGGGCGGCGGTTTTGATCTGGTGGTTGGTGATAGCCAGTGGATTGGTCAGGGTGTTACCGAGGGTCACTATGTCAATCTGACCGATTTTATGAATGAAAACAACATTACCGATACCGTTACTGAAGCGACTCTGAAGTACTACGGTGAATATCCTGGTGGCAGTGGGCAATATTATGCTTACCCCACAGAAGGTGATGCTAACGGTTGGGCTTACAGAAAAGACCTTTTTGAAAACCCTGATGAGATGGCGGCCTTTAAAGAAAAGTACGGCTATGATCTGGCCGTACCTGAAACCTGGGCCCAGCTTCGGGATATCGCAGAGTTCTTTACTCGCCCTGATGATGGTCTTTACGGCGTTGGTGTTTATACGCAGGTTGACTATGACGCGATTACCATGGGCTTTGAAAATGTCTTCTTTAGCTACGGCGCTGACTGGAAAGATGCTGATAACAATGTTATAGGCGTAGTGAATTCTGACGCAGCGGTACAAGCACTCGAGCTTTACAAAGAGCTTTATGATTTTTCACCTCCTGGAACCACCAACGCCTTCTTTGCTGAAATGAACGACCTCTTTATCAACGGTCAGGCTGCCATGATTATGAATTATTTTGCCTTCTTCCCAGCCCTTGATAATTCTGAAATCAATAAATACCGTGATGTAACAGGTTATTTCCCTATGCCTAAAGGACCTACCGGCGAGCGTTACGCTGCGCTTGGTGGTCAGGGTATCAGTGTTAACAGTTACGCCAGCGATGAGCGTAAGCAAGCTGCGCTTGACTTTATAAAATGGTTTGCGCAAAAAGATGTGCAGGCCAACTGGGCGGCCTTGGGTGGCTATACCTGTAACAAAGAAGTGCTTCAGTCAGATGCTTTCTTAACCCAAACCCCCTATAATGCCGCGTTTGCTGAAACTATGAACTTTGTTAAAGATTTCTGGAATATTCCAGAGTTTGGTCAGCTCCTGGAACCCTCACAACGCTATTTGCATAGTTATGTCGTGGGTGGTGAAGGTACAGCACAAGAAGCCATGGATGGTATGGCTTTTGAGATGGACGAAATCCTGATCAATGCTGGAGTTATTAAGGAATAAACCTTTGAACTAGGGTCCCCAGCCTCGCTCCTCAGGGCTGGGGACTTTGGTTTAGACGGTGTGGATGTGCTTCTAGGCTATAAGCCCATGTTCATTGGCCGAATGCACAAAACAGGACACCTTCTGGTTTATGGAGTCTTATGATTAAAAGCCCGAGTAAACGTCGTCAACTGAGCGACCGCAATATTATTTTGCTCTTTATTTTGCCAACCATGATTATCTTGGTTTTAATGAATATTTATCCACTTTTTTATAGTCTTTATCTGAGTTTTACAGATTATTCGGTTATTTCGAGTGTGGCACCCAAATGGGTCGGCTTTCAAAATTATCAAACCATCTTATCGGATACCAGATTCTGGAAACATTTTGCTATTACCGGACAATATACGATTATCACTGTTGCCTTACAAATGCTTATTGGCTTTGGTCTGGCACTGCTTATCAAAGAAAAGTTCTGGGGAAGTGGGATTATAACTACCCTGATTCTGGTTCCTATGATGCTTTCTCCGGTGGTGGTTGGTCTGTTCTGGCGGCTTATGTATCATCCGTCTTATGGCATTGTTAACTATCTGATTGGTTTCAGGAATATAAATACCGCACCAGAATGGCTGGGCAGTCCCACCCTGGCACTTTGGGCAATCATCATTGTTGACGTCTGGATGTGGAGTCCGTTTGTCATGCTTTTGTCTTTGGCAGGTTTAAGTGCTATTCCTGACTACCTGTATGAAGCAGCTGCCATAGACAGGGCGGGTAGCTGGTTTATTTTTCGCCGTATTACCTTGCCTCAGGTTATGCCACTCCTGCTGATTGCTGTGCTGTTTCGGACCATTGAAGCTTTAAAACAATTTGATCTGGTAATGGGGATTACGGGAGGGGGGCCGGGGGACGCCACCGAAACCGTTTCGGTAAGGCTCTACCGTGAGGCTTTTCAGGGGCAATTTGATACAGGCTTATCAAGTGCGCTGGCTTATATTGTGCTGATTGTCATTATTGCTATTAGTAATCTTTATATTCGTCAGCTGAATAAAGTAAGGGAAGGCTGATGGCACTCAGGTCTCCAAGCGCTCCCAAGCAAGATGTCGTTATTTCAACCAGAGTAGATAAGGTTGGTCTAAGACCTGCCCTGTTGCGCAATTTTCGTGCGGGTCTGGCCGTGGTTGCCGCTCTCATTATGTTACTCCCTGCTGTCTGGATGAGCATGACCGCTTTTAAATCGCGCCCGGATGCAGTTTCTGTGCCGCCGAAAGTTTTTTTTACGCCTACTTTAGAAGGCTTTGTTAGCTTGCTGACGGACCGTCGCCAATTATCCAATACCGAACTCGAGGACTACAAACAGCGTACGGACCTAAACTGGATGGATAAACTGGCTCTTAAACGTGGTCAGGCGATTATTGGCTGGAGTGAATTTCCAAAACATTTGCGTAATTCCATTATTATTTCAGTCACGTCAACCTTCTTGTCTATCTTTTTTGGCGTGCTTGCGGCTTATGCCTTTAGTCGCTTTAAGATTCCGGGTGAAAGCGACCTGCTGTTCTTTATTTTGAGTACCCGGATGTTACCGCCGGTTGTTGTCACTATTCCTATCTTTTTGATGTACCGCGCCCTGGGCCTCTTTGACACCCACATTGGCCTGATTTTGCTCTACACAGCGTTTAACCTATCTTTTGCCGTCTGGCTCATGAAAGGGTTTATCGATGAAATTCCTAAAGAATACGAAGAAGCTGCGCTGGTAGACGGCTATACTCGCTTACAGGCTTTTCGGAAAATCGTCTTACCGCAGGCAATTACTGGTATTGCAGCGACAACGGTATTTTCCTTTATTTTTGCCTGGAACGAATATGCCTTTGCGCTTATGCTCACTTCAAGCGCGGCACGTACCGCCCCTCCCAGTCTGCCCTCGAGGATTGGTACAGGGGGCGTAGAATGGGCTGCGATTGCCGCAGGTTCGCTCCTGTTTCTGATTCCCGCCATCATTCTGACGTTTGCACTTCGTAAGCACTTGCTTAGAGGTGTGACCTTCGGGGCGATTCGTAAAGGATAAATTGTGGCGACCATCGAACTCAAGCAAGTAGAAAAGCGCTTTGGCGAAGCCTACGCCGTTAAGCCGATGGATATGACGATTAATAATGGCGATTTTGTGGTTTTGCTTGGCCCTTCTGGCTGTGGCAAGACGACAACGCTGCGGATGATTTCTGGGCTCGAGTCGGTCTCGAGTGGCATTATTAATTTCAATGACAAAGACGTCACCTGGCTGCACCCAAGCGAACGCGACATTGCCTTTGTCTTTCAGTTTTTTGCCCTTTATTCGCACATGACCTGCCGTGAAAATATCGCTTTTCCGCTGCGTGCCAGTGGCGAAGAGGGTGCTGAAATCGACCGCAAGGTCAAGCGAGTTGCTGAGATGCTCCGTATTGAGCATTTGCTTAAATCACGACCAGGTGGACTTAGTGGGGGAGATCAGCAGCGGGTGGCCCTGGCAAGGGCGCTGGTGCGTAAACCTGCGGCGTTTCTTATGGATGAACCCCTTGGTGCCCTTGACGCCGAGTTTCGTGAAACCATGCGGGCAGAAATAAAACGGCTGCACCTCGAGCAAAATGCCACCACGGTTTATGTAACACACGATCAGATTGAGGCTATGGCGATGGGTGACAAAATTGTGGTCATGTCGGCTGCTGAGATTCAGCAAGCCGGGACCCCCCTCGAGGTTTACTATGACCCAGCTAATCTTTTTGTAGCGCGCTTTATTGGTAGTCCGGGTATGAATCTGGTTGAGGGAAGTTACAGCGAGGGCAAAATCAAACTTGGCGATGCCAATATCTACTGTGTACCGCAGGATTGGCGAGCGAGTTTAGATACGACCATTGGTACGGGTGAGGTTGTTGTGGGCTTCAGACCTGAGGCGGTGCAGTTTTCCGCGCAGGGGCAACTTGGTTCGTCGGTGTATGCTAATGATCTTCATGGGAGCTACAGCATGCTGCATCTCGAGCTTATTAAGGACAATATTGTCAATGCTCGAGCTGACCGCCGTGACCGTCATCAGATGGGAGATAGCATCAAATTTGACATTGACCCGGAGCAGGTGAGATTTTTTGACCCGAAGACGGAAAAAGCCTTGCAGAAGGTGGCGCTATGAGCCGCATTCGCCTAGAGACAATCAGTAAAACCTTTGGTGAAGAGCTGGCTTTAAGCAAGGTTAGTCTGGACATACAGGACAATGAATTTTTTGTTTTGCTCGGTCCAACAGGGGCAGGTAAAACAACCACCCTGCGCGTTATTGCGGGTCTGGAAAAACAGGACGCTGGTCATGTCTACTTTGATGAAAGTCTGGTTGACAGCATTCCACCAGCAGACCGCGATACCGCTTTTGTGTTTCAGCAGTACTCGCTCTACCCCAATATGACGGTTTACGAAAATCTGGCCTTTCCCCTTAAGTCACCCCTGCGAAATTTTGATGCCGCCGATATCGACAGACGCATCAAGGATGCCGCTGAAAAACTACGTATCACCCATTTGCTCGAGCGCAAAACAGCGCGCCTCTCAGGTGGGGAAATGCAGCGGGTATCGATTGGTCGGGCGATTGTCAGAAAGCCTAGGGTTTTTCTAATGGATGAGCCTCTGTCCAACCTGGACGCCAAACTCCGTGAATCTTTACGGGTTGAGCTTAAACATTTGCAAAAAACCCAGGAAGTCACCACTCTATTTGTAACGCATGACCAGATTGAGGCGCTGACTATGGCAGATCGGCTGGCGGTCTTAAACAATGGAAAAATCATACAGATAGGTAGTCCTGATGATATTTACGACCGTCCTGCCAGTACCTTTGTGGCGCAGCTGGTTGGTACGCCCCGAATCAATTTGTTTGAGACCGAATTTGCGGGTGGCAAGTTGCATAGTTTAAAAAATGCTTTAGAGTTTGACGCTACCGGGCTCGAGCCTGCCTCCAAAACATTGGTGGGTATTCGTCCGGAAGACATCAGCATAAGTGCTCAAGGCACTTTTCATGCCAAGGTTGTCCTTAAAGAACCTCTGGGTGTTGAGACCATCGTTCATTTGCAAACTGAAGATAATAAGCTTCTGGCAATCGTGCCGGGCATCAGCCATCACCAGATTGGTGAAACGGTAAAGTTTGAGGTCAATAGTGACAGGCTGCATTTCTTTACGACTGAGGGTGAGCGAATTGAGGCTAAAGGAGTGGCCGCATGAGGGATTTCAACTTTCTTTGTTTGCGTAATAGAAATCCCCCCCGACCCAAGAGTATTCTCGCTTTGCTCGGATCCTTTATAAAAGGGGGGAGGTTGAGCGAAGCGCAAATCGAGGGGATTGAACGTTACACATCAAATTCGCTGAGGCTGACATGGTTTTAAGTTTTGGAGTTAATACCTGGGTCTGGGTTTCACCCACTACAACTGAGCGCTTTGCACAGTATGTGCCAAAAGTTAAAGCGATGGGTTTTGACATGATTGAATTTGGGGTAGAAGACACCAGCGCCCTTGACTACAAAAAGGCTGCCGAGATTTTAAATGACTATGACTGTGGTATCAGTGTGGCTGCAGCGATGGGACCGGACCGAGATTTAATTATTGCTGATAGGGGTATTCAGCAAAATGGGCTTGCCTATCTTAAGCACTGCATCGATGCCTGTCATACCCTTGGAGCACACAACCTGATTGGTCCTATGTACTCAGCGGTGGGGCGTGTCTGGGAACAAACGCCAGAAGGTCGTGAACGCGATAGCGAAACGCTGGTGAAGCATCTCAAAGAATTATCTTCTTATGCCGCAGATAAAGGGGTGGTGCTTTGCCTCGAGCCCCTCAATCGGTTTGAGACCAGCTTTCTTAATACCACCCAGCAGATGAACGAAATCATTGACCGGGTTGATCACCCTGCCTGTAAAGTTCTGCTTGATACCTTTCATATGAACATCGAAGAAAAATCGCTGGGTGATGCCATACGGCTTTGTGGTCATAGACTTGCCCATTTTCATGCCTGTGAAAATGACCGGGGCGCACCTGGTAGTGGCAATGTTACCTGGAATGATGTGGCGGAAGGTCTAAAGGACATTAAATATGAGGGCCCAGTCGTTATCGAGTCGTTTACCAGCGAAGTCAAATCTATTGCCAGAGCGGCTGCTATCTGGCGCAAGTTTGAGTCTTCTCAAGATGCTCTGGCAGAAAATGGTCTTAGATTTCTCAAGGGACTACTTGCATGAAAACCGTCTTGCTTATCGGTACGCTGGACACCAAAGGTCAGGAATATCTTTTTGTTAAAAACCTGATTGAGGCACGGGGGCATAAAGCACTGCTTATGAATGCAGGGGTCTTTGAAGCGACGATTTCTGCTGACATAAGTGCAGAAGAGGTTGCTCGTGCGGGTGGGGAGAGCCTCGAGTCCTTACGCAGCAAAAGCGACCGGGGTCACGCGGTGACCATTATGAAGCGCGGTGTTGAAGCTGTAACCAAAGACTTGTTTGACAAAGATGCCATACAAGCGGTTCTGGGTTTAGGCGGTTCAGGCGGTACGATTCTGGCAACGGCAGGCATGCGTACCTTGCCTGTAGGGGTTCCTAAACTGATGGTTTCAACCCTGACTTCTGGCGATATTGCGCCCTACGTAGATATAAAAGATATCTGCATGATGTATTCGGTGGTAGATATTGCCGGGATTAACCAGCTCTCGAGCCAGATTTTAAGCAATGCTGCCGGCATGATTTGTGGAGCACTCGAGCAAGCTATTCCTGAAATGGAAAGCAAACCTCTTATTGCCGCTACCATGTTTGGGGTTACTACCCCTTGTGTGACCAGGGTCAGGGAGAAGCTCGAGTCTGAGGGCTACGAAGTCCTGATTTTTCACGCTACGGGTAGTGGTGGTCGGGCGATGGAAGGGCTGATAAGAGACGGCTTTATAACCGCAGTCGCTGACATTACTACGACGGAATGGTGCGACGAGCTGGTCGGGGGCGTGTTATCTGCCGGGAAAGATAGGTTAGAAGCTGCCGCAAACGCGGGTATTTCTCAGGTTGTCTCTGTCGGTGCGCTGGATATGGTCAACTTCTGGGCGATGAATACTGTGCCCGAAAGGTTTAAAGACCGCAAATTTTACAAGCACAACGAAAACGTTACGCTTATGCGTACCACAGCCGAGGAAAACGCGCAACTTGGAAAAATCATTGCCGAAAAAATAAATGCTGCGACAGGGCCAACCATGCTTATCTTGCCTCTAAAAGGCGTAAGTATGATTGATGCTGAAGGACAGGCATTTTATAGTCCTGAGGCAGACGCGGCCCTTTTTGCAAGTTTGCGTGAACACCTTGCAAAGCACATTAAACTCGTTGAACTTGATGCGCATATCAATGATGATGCTTTTGCCAGCGCTGTTGTGACTGAACTTCTCAGGTTGATGAAAGAGGCTGGCTAATGGTAAGAATCCCCCTCAAGCCTCCTCTGGAAAAGGGGAAGGCAAACGTTCTCCCCGTTCTTAAAGAGGGTCTATGGGGATTTCTCACTCCCGATAGCAAAGCTTAAACTGTATGCAAAAAGGAGAAAATCATGCCTTTTATTCCAAGAAGTGAAGCCTTAAAACGGTTACGCGCACAGATTGCCAGCGGTCAACCGCTTATTGGGGCGGGGGCAGGTACAGGCATTTCGGCTAAGTTTGTCGAGCGGGGCGGCGTGGATATTATTATCATTTATAATTCCGGGCGCTACCGTATGGCGGGCCGGGGTAGTCTGGCAGGCATTATGCCTTATGGCGATGCCAATGCCATTGTTGTAGAGATGGGCGGTGAGGTTTTGCCCGTGGTGAAAGACACCATGGTGCTAGCAGGTGTGTGTGGCACCGACCCCTTTCGCCTGATGCCAGTTTTTCTAAAACAGCTTAAAGAGATGGGCTTTGATGGCGTTCAGAACTTTCCCACGGTAGGTTTGATTGACGGGACGTTTCGGGCAGGACTCGAGGAAACTGGCATGAGCTATGACCTGGAAGTTGACATGGTACGCATGGCTCATGATCTGGATATGCTCACCTGCCCTTATATTTTTAGCCCTGAAGATGCTGTCAAGATGACCAAAGCTGGCGCAGATGTGCTGGTACCGCATATGGGCCTAACTACCAAGGGAACGATTGGTGCACAGACTGCGCTTACGCTTGACGATTGTGTCAAGAAAATTCAGGATATGCATGACGCTGCCAAAGACATTAACCCCGAGGTTATGGTGATTTGTCATGGTGGCCCGATTGCCGAGCCCGAAGATGCGCAGTACATACTCGATAACACAGAGGGGATTGTGGGCTTTTTTGGAGCCTCGAGCATGGAGCGCCTTGCTGTAGAACCTGCCATTGAAAATCAAGCCAGACGCTTTAAGGAAATGAAATTTAGTAAAAAGTAGAAAGTGAATAGTGGTTAGTGATTGGTAAAAACTCTATCCACGCTTACCGGAGGTAAGACATGAAAACCATAGGACGCTGCAAAATTACTCGTAATGAAGATGTTGACCAGCTTCGCTTTGACTGGGGAACATTACATTTTTTAAGTGATGAAAATGCTACAGGCGCCAAAAGTTTTAGCTTTGGTCATGTTGAACTGGCGGTTGGCAAAGGCCACGTGCGCCACAACCACCCTGACGCCGATGAAATCATTTATGTCATGTCTGGTGAAGGTGACCAGATGCTGGATGATGAGCCTGCGGTTCATGTCAAAAAAGGCGATTCTATCTGGATTCCTAAAGGTATTTATCACTCAACCATTAATCAGGGAAGCGAGCCCATGCATTTACTGGTGGTTTATGCGCCTGCCGGGGCTGAGCAGGTGCTGTGGCAAGATCCTGGCGTAACCGTCTTAAAGCCCGGTCAGCACTAGGAGAAGGCCATGGCAACAAAAACAACTAATTACTGGGGAGTCACTAGAGCCTTGGGAGGCTGGGCACTAGGAGCATTTTTGTTCGGCCTCCTGTTTAAACCCATTATCCAAAACATTTTTCCTGCTGACCTGCGGGATGATGTGATCATCTTGGCTTTGCCTTTTGTTGCCTACTTTGCTGCTATATTGCTGCTGTTTATTCTGGGCATCAATCTAATATCCCAGCGCTTACATTTATCTATTCCTAACCGCACACACCGCGCCGTTGAGTACACCATTATTGCAGGCATACTGTTTGGCATCTTTGCCCTTTTTCAACCCTGGACAATCGGTCCTTATCGCTTTGGTTTTGGCCTACTACTCTTATCGACGCTGGCGTTCATTCTCTGGAGTCACGTTATGCCTAGACGTGCCAAGGATGATAGTTTGCAACCCCCTTATACAAAAAATGCGGTTACGGCCGGGCTTATTGTTGGTCTGCTTATTACTGCGCTGATTGCTGGGGGCTTTGCGTTAACGAGTCGCCCTAAAGAACCTTATGGTATTCGGGAACGCCAGTGGAACTTTATGCGTGAAGATCAGAAAGTAGAAATAGCTACTAAGGCCAACCGCGATTATTTTGCCGGGTATTTGCCCTTCTTTCTGGTTTATGGCTTGCTTCCGGGGCTGGTTGGCTTTTTCCTGATTAGAGAGTTTGCGACCCCTAAAGCTTCGGAGGAAGCAAGCGTTTAAAAAAGGTTTCCGATTTTATGTTTCCTTTAAGAGTTGTCTCCCGTGTTTATGAGAATTCATAACTGAAAACCACAAAATCTGGTAAACCGCCCATTTAAACCGCTTGTGAGAGCGTACCCTTAGACCCGACTATGACATCATTTAAGCAATGTGGTATTAGAAGTCTCTAAAGCCATACGTTTCGGCCAGAGCTAAGCAGGCTTTAGCATTTTGTACACCTGCTGACGCGCCAGGGTGTGCCAGTGAACTTGCCGCTGTACATACCGCAAGTCTTAAGCAGCTTTCCTCACTTTTATTTTCATGTAGAGCAAACAGATAGCCAGCACTAAAGGCGTCACCTGCACCAGTTGCCCCTTTGATGAATTCTTGTGGTAGTTTAATGCTGCCTTGATAGGTGGTGTTTCCTGTAGCGTCAATAGAGCAGGCACCCGGTGCGGCATGAATGACAACCTTGCCAGGACAACCTAAGGTTTTCAACTCGAGCCCTGCCTCTGTCATGGAGACCCTGTTTGCTTCTACTTTTCTTTGCAAGATTTGCCCGGCCTCAAATTCATTGACAAAAAAGACATCACTGTGTCCAAGGGCGGCTCGAGCGATCTTGGAAAAGCTTGGGTCTGAAGAACTCACGCAGTCGCTTACGGTTATAAAACCAGCTGCTTTGGCACTTTGTAAAGTCCGTGCCAGCCCCGTTGTTCCCTTAGCGTCCAGCTCATCTAATGTATCTAAGAGCATGATGTAAGACAAATAAAAAAGTTTGGCTCGAGACCTGCTCAGGTCAATATCCTTTTCGCTAAACAGAGCATTGGCCCCCCGCTGATGAAAAAAGGTACGTCGTCCGCTGCTTGCTACTGTCATGGCGTCGGTATACGAGGTAGGAGCCAGGTCAGTAAAGGCAAGCTGGGTGATATTAATCCCGGCCTGCTGGCAGCTTTCTAAAATCCAGTTACCGTTGGCATCATCTCCTACAAGACCACATGCCTCTAAAGGAAAGTTCGCACCTAAAGCTACAAGGTCCAAAAGAAGATTAAAAGCCCCGCCCCCATTGCTCCGTGATTCACTGCTGATCGTGGCCAGGGTATCCTGCTCAGGCCAAACATTAATAAGCTTGACATAATCAACAATAAAGTTGCCTGCAGCTAAGAGGCCAGAGCGTTTAGGCATAAGCTGGGTTTAACCGTTCTGTATGCATGTGAACTAAGAAAATACAAAACGTTGGGCGGTCGGTTTTCATAGCCCTCCTGGCTCGAGTAAAGAAATAACTGTGCTCTAGTTTAACCTTAATGACTCTCCAGATAGGTTGCGGCTCTGGATAAGAGCCAGCTTTAAGACAGACCAGGAAAGGTGCGTGAAATCAGCTTTAGGACAAGAGAAATACATCCTACAGTGACAGCTATTTTATAAAGAAAGAGTCAATGATATCCTAAAGATATCATTGACTTCAAAGAAATAAAATTTAGAGGCTCGAGGCTAGGCTATTTGAACCAGATAAGTTCGCCCTGTTCATTAACATAGGCCGTAGGGGTAAAGAGCCTTTCCTGAAACTCAGTCTGACTACTTGACGTTTTTAGACTTGTGCAATTGGGCGAACAAGAAGGCAGAGCGTAGCTATCAGCGCTCACGGTATTGACGTCATAGCCCATATCTTCTAGTGAGGCAACCGTTAGTTGGCTAAGAGGCATAGCAGCGTTGTTTTCAATAAAGCCCGTCATAAGCTCATTGTCAAAAACTCCTTCATCCCAGTGCCCGCACTGGGTGCCCTCGCCAAATTCGTCTTCAACCGGAACGTTGCCCGATCCGCCAAGAGTTGCAAAGGCATTAATGGTTTTCTGACCTACAAAAACAGGTGGGGATATAAAGGAGCTTGCGCTACCGCAATTATTATTTGCTGATTGGAATTTTAAGAAATCAAAGACGGTATTGTTATTGCTATCGGTGAAGTTCCAGAGAACACCAATGCCTAAAACATGGCCCATCTCGTGTAAAACAGCCGTTTCAAACGTGTTTTTGCTTTCCATATCGGGTACATCTGCCTCGTCAAACTCCATGCAGCCGATAATGGTTTTGCCGTTCGCGCGGATGACTCGAGGTCCTGCCTGACCCAAAATGTTTCCGCCGCCATTATTCCCATTGCCGTCTATGGGTCCAATGCGCGCAAAAATAAGAAGGTCATCTACGGTTGGTACAGGGGTAGTATCGGCAAAGCCACAAATACTTTGAGCAGATACCTGTTGGGTATTAAAACTCACATCTTCAATATCACCGACGATGACCTCAGACCAGCGGCTAGCAGCAGAGTCAAAGATGCTTTCTCGTGCAGCAGTTAGGCCAGAACCAGAAAAGGAAATGGTTATGTCGTAAGCACCCAGCCCACCGGAGTTGCAGTTTAAGCTGAGTTCCAGAGATACTGAAGGATTTTGAGGATCATTGCTAGTCAGGGTAAGGGTAGCGTTTTCGGTGCCTACGGTTCCCTGACAAGAGGCGGTAACTGAAACAGTTTGACTCTCCCCAGCAGCTAACGTACCCGAGCTAGGGCTAAAACTGGCAAAGCTCTTTGAACTGCTAAGGCTAAACGTGAGAGCGGCGTCCCCCGAATTTTTAAAGCTAAAGGTGGTAGTTTTACTTTGGCCCACGGTTGTTGAAATGCTGAGCTGGCTCGAGCTTAGCTCAGCTAATTTAGGGCTGCCGCCAGTTCCTGTTGTACCTGGACACGCTGTCAAGCTTAAGACGGCGATCAGGCCAAAGATGAGACTTAAAAACGTTTTTGATTGTTTCACTTTATTGCCTCTTTCCATTCTCCAAGACCAGAATAGCTTATTAAACCCTAATGAAGCTCATATGAATAGGAAAAACCCCTTATCTTAAAGAAAGAGTGCAGCAAACATCACACAGCTTTCAGCTTTACAAGGTAGACTAGTCCTATGGTGAAATTTCCGCTCAGAGGCGTGATTATTACCTTAGCGGTATTAGGCTTGGTGGTTTTTGTTATTTCCCAGACGGGAAACCGTTCAAAAGGGGAAGCCAAGTCCTTAAGCGAGTTTTTACATCAGGTTCAGAGCGGTGAGGTAAGCAGTGTCATGCTTAAAGGTACTGAGCTTTCCGTAATAACCAAATCTGGTACGGAGTATCATACGCAGCTTTCGGTCCCTTTAAGTTTTGAAGATCAGCTTAATCTCTTTTCTCAGGGCATCAGTGTAAGTAATCAAGAACCGGGTAGAAACTGGGGCAACATTGTGCTGTATGCCTTGCCTATTTTGCTCATGGTGGGTTTCTTGTTTTACCTTATGCGAGGTGTTAGAACCAGTGGCGATAGTGCGGTATCTTTTGGTAAATCCAGAGCAAGACTGGTTACCGAAGAAAATACCAATACGCTGTTTAAAGATGTCGCAGGTGTTGAAGAGGCCAAAAATGACCTTTTTGAAGTGGTTGAGTTTTTAAAGAATCCAGGGAAGTTTCATGCGCTTGGTGCCCGTATCCCGCATGGGGTACTTATGGTGGGGCCTCCTGGATCGGGTAAAACCCATCTGGCAAAAGCCGTTGCGGGCGAAGCGCAAGTGCCCTTTTTTAGCCTTTCCGGCTCAGACTTTGTTGAGATGTTTGTAGGGGTTGGGGCAGCCAGAGTCCGTGATCTTTTTGATACAGCAAAGAAAAATGCGCCCTGTATTGTTTTTATAGATGAGATTGACGCCGTGGGTCGCCGCCGCGGTATGAACATTAATGGTGGTAATGATGAGCGGGAGCAGACCTTAAACGCTCTCCTGGTTGAGATGGACGGTTTTGAATCCAAGCACGACATTATTATTATTGCAGCGACCAACAGACCAGATGTTTTAGACCCTGCCCTTTTACGCCCAGGACGTTTTGACCGTCAGGTAGTTGTCGATGCGCCAGATGTTAAAGGCCGGGAAGAAATTTTGCGTATTCATGCGCAAGGCAAGCCACTCTCGAAAAAGGTGGAGTTAAAAACCGTTGCCAAGCGTACCCCCGGATTTGTAGGTGCTGATCTGGAGAATTTGCTTAACGAAGCTGCCCTGGTGGCGGCCAGGGCCGGTCGCAAAGAAATTAATCCTGAAGATTTGGATGAAGCCGCTGACCGGGTTGTAATGGGGCCAGAGAGACGAAGCCGGGTTATTAGTGATAAGGAAAAACGCATTACTGCTTATCATGAGGCAGGTCATGCGCTGGCTGCTTATCTTTTAGAACATGCTGACCCAGTACATAAAATTACCATTGTGCCTAGGGGGCGCGCTGGTGGTTATGTAATGCGGGTTGCCGAAGAAGACCGCATGTACGCCAGTAAGAAAATGCTACTCGATACCATTGCGGTAGCGCTGGCTGGTCGAGTCGCTGAAGAAATTATCTTTGATGATATAACCACAGGTGCCCAGAATGATTTTGAGCAGGCTACCGATATAGCTCGCCGTATGGTGACAAGCTGGGGTATGACAGAGAGTCTTGGTAAGGTGGCCCTTTCGGGTTCCAATGAGAGCTATTTGGGTGAATATGATGTCGGACGCAACTATTCAGGGCAGACAGCTCAGCTTATTGATAAGGAAATAAAAGCCATTATTGATGGGCAGTATGAGCGTATCCGAAATCTGGTAGAAAGTAACCGCGCAGAACTCGAGCGCATTGTTGCTGCTCTTCTAGAGCATGAAACACTCCACGCTGATGACTTTGATCAGCTTATGAAAAAACCCGTACCCTCTGACGAAGCTGATAATTTATCCCTTCCTCTTTAAGGGTGCAGGTGACTTAGGTGAACTTGGTTTTGCGTGAAGATCAGGGTCAAGTTCGTCTTCTTACCTTAAATCGACCAGAAGTTCGTAATGCTTTAAACCAGGCCCTACAAGAAGAGCTGCAAAAGCAGTTTGACGAGACTAAAAATGATGCCAAGATACGCGTTGTTGTTTTAACGGGTGTGGGTAAGGCCTTTTGTTCAGGGCTTGATCTGGCGGAACTCGAGTTCATGAGCCAGCGCTCAACTGAGGAAAACCGTGACGATTCTGAGCGCTTAGCCAAGCTCTTTGAAACGATTTATAGCTTTCCAAAACCTGTGATCGCCGCTCTAAATGGCCATGCTATTGCTGGAGGAGCAGGTTTGGCATCCGTTTGTGATTATGTGTTTATGGCTGGGAGCGCAAAGCTGGGCTATACCGAAAGTCGAATTGGCTTTGTGGCTGCGCTGGTCAGTGTGTTTCTGTTACGCCAGCTTGCGGAAAGGGATGCCAGAGATTTGCTTTTGAGTGGTCGGCTTATTCCTGCTAAAGAGGCTCAAGCAATGCGTCTGGTGACGGATGTAGTTCCTGATGAGCACGTCTTGGCAAGGGCACTCGAGCAGGCCAATAGCTTGATAAAAAATAGCCCAGGCTCGCTGGCGATGACCAAAAAATTAGTGGCTGCGGTGCCCGCAATGGGGTTAAAAGAAGGCTTAAGTTACGCTACAGAACTGAATGCCCTGGCTCGTACTACCAATGACTTAAAAGAAGGCATCAGTGCTTTTCTGCAAAAGCGGGAACCTGATTGGGGCTAAGGTGTCAGAGATGGCTCGAGCCCTTTATACCCTTCCTTTAGCCTAAGCAGCAGAATAGCTAACCGCCAATACGAGATAAAGCTGTTTTAGAGTCATACAATTATAGGAGGTAAAGTAGGCAGCGAGGTATGACTATGATAAATGATTATCTAAATAACATTAACAAAGCTCTGACGACCATTAAGCAGGAAGAAGCTGAAAAGCTTCAGGCTGCTGCTGATATTATTCAGACAACGATAAAAGCCGGAGGCGTTATCCATAGTTTTGGCAGTGGGCATAGCAGTCTGGTCGCTGCTGATACCATTAATCGTACGGGTTGTCCTGTTCCTATCAATCAAATTATTGATAAAACCGATGATATGGCCGAGCGGCTTAATGGCTACGGCGCAACGCTACTGCGCCATTATGAGGAGCAATATGGCCTACAAGAGAACGACTGCTTAATTGTTGTATCCAATAGCGGACGTAATCCTTTGCCCATTGAAATTGCTATGGGAGGCAGAGCCAGAGGTCTAAAAACCATTGCTATCTGTAATGTCAAACAGGCAACAAGTTTACCCTCGAGGCATGAAAGTGGCAAAAATCTGAGTCAGGTTGCAGATCTGGTGTTAGATACGCATTTGCCCATTGGTGAAGCGTCTTTAGCGTTGCCAAACTCAGGATTAGCTGTAGCGCCCATATCAACCTTTGCTGGCATGCTTATTATGCAGAGCATACTCCTACTGGCACTGCAGGGTTTAGATGCTGAAGGCGCAGCTATTCCTATTTTTGTAACGGATAATGGGGCCATCGAGGACGCTGATGAACGGAATGCTGCTTCACGCAGGCGCTATCAAGGGCGACTCAGGCGGTTTGGGGTCTGAACCTTACCTGGCACCAAAAAAGGTCAAAATTGTCTGGAAGGTCTGAAAGATAATTCTTAAATCAAGTCCTAAGGAAACGTGCTTGACATAGTAAAAGTCGTAGCACAGCTTGACCTTGGTTTCATCGGTTCCTGCCGCGTAGCCTTGCATGACCTGCGCCCAGCCAGTGATGCCAGGCTTAACATTGTGCCGTAATTCATAGAGGGGGATGTCCTGGGCAAACTGTGCAGCAAAGCCTATCTGTTCGGGTCTTGGGCCGATAATGCTCATATCACCCCTAAGGACATTCCAGAATTGAGGAATCTCGTCCATGCGAGTTTTTCTTAGCCATTTACCGAGTTTGGTAACCCTTGGGTCATTTTCTTCGGCAAAAGCAGAACCGTTGATTTCGGCATTTTCACGCATGGTGCGGAATTTAAGCATTTGAAAAGGCTTGCCTTTTTTGCCACACCTTTCTTGCCAGAAAAATACGGTGCCAGGGTCATCCAGATAAATGGCAATGCTGATAAAAGCTGCCAGCAAAAGCAAAAAGGGACTTAACAAAACCACACCTAAAAGATCAAAAAGTCGTTTCCAGCCCAGATAACTGTTGCGTCCCGCCAGGATTTCAAAAGCCCATTCCCCTTTAAGCATATTGATAGGAATGCGCCGCGTTAAAGTTTCTATGACAAGGGGAGCAGACAAAGACCTGACACCATAAATATCGGCATGGGCTAGCCACTGAAGCCAGTCTTTACTGTAGTTACTTGCGGGGTCTATGACCACAAAATCAATGCCCTCGAAACTTTTGGGTGGAACGCTTAAATAACTCAGCTCAATTTTACTCTCACGCTCGAGCTCTGCAACAAAACTTGCCGGATGGATAATGGCTAGCTTAAGAGGCGGCATAAAGTGCTGATAAAGCAGACGACTTGCCAGCATCCAGATCGTCCAAAAGATTATGAATAGCAGCAGGGCCCGGCCCGAGTAGTAGGAGCGGCTAAGGGCTTGTATCACTAGGGTACTGAGTGCGGCAAAACTGGGAATAAAGAGCGTCAGGGTGCGCTGTTTTTGCAACAGCGTTTCTATAGACTTAAGCTGGTTTAACAAAAAGTGAGCGTTTAGACTTGCCAGTATAAGAATAAAGAGGAAGCTCTGCCCTTGATTAGCGTCGCTCCTTGTCGCGATTTGCCAGTAAGCCAGGAGGCAGGCTAAAGCCAGACCCAAGTAATCAATAAAGCCCAAGCGCGGCAATTTGGGAGGTTTAAGCTCGCTGGTGATTGTTTTCTGAAAAATGCCCATCACGTTGTTCAACCATCGCCATATCTTTACTAGAGTTTTAAAGTATCAACCTTTTCTAAGTATAGTGCAAGTGAACTAACGAGAATCTTAATACTGTTAGTATTCATGGTCGCAAATCCCTGAGAGGTTCATACTTTTCTTAGTGTAGACGAGTTCGCCAAAGCTATCAGTGACGGCCTAGATCTTGTCAGGGCATTTGCTATGCAAACAGGGTTGTTTGGGTAGTACTTCAGGCTAGCTTCAATGCCTGATTATAAAAGGTAAGCCAGCCAGAAGAATGCCTACGATAATTAGCCACAGTAAACCTCTAACAAGATAAGGATAGGTGCATAAAGCTGCACCTGAAAGCATATAACCGACTTTCCGCCCCCCCCTTTGACATAATTCAGGAATGAGTCATGGCAAGCTAGGGTATGAAGGAAAGATATAAGA